>JBKHDS010000024.1:0-14230 GCA_046541215.1 Nitriliruptoraceae bacterium | reverse complement strand
CCGTGCCGGGTGACCGGCTCACCCTCCCTGGCGGGGTCGATCTCGAGGTGACCCGGGGGACCCTGACCTTCGCCGCGACCCGCCCGACCGCGGTCCCGTTGCGCGTGCTGACCCTGCCCGGCAGCACCCTCTGGCCCGAGCTCGACGCCGAGCTCCTCGCGCGCGTGCCCAGCGAGCAGGACCGCAGCCGTGCCGCGGCGCCGCAGCTCGACCTCGGCCTGCCGGCACGGTGGGAGCCCGAGCCGGTCCCAGCCGAGGAGCTGCTCGTCCCCAGTGGTGGGCACCGGGCGCGGGTCCAGGTGCTCCTGCCGCGTATCCCGGGCGGTCTCGTCGCCCGTCCCGCGGGCCCCGGTGACCGCATCCGCACCGCCGCAGGGACGAGGCGGGTCGCGGCCGTGCTGCGCGACGCCCACGTTCCGCGTCTGCTGCGCGCCCGCTGGCCCGTGGTGCTCGCGGGTGAGCGCGTGGTGTGGGTCCCCGGCTACGCGGTCGACGTCGCCCTGCACCACGCGGGCCAGCGTGACCCGAGGATCGCACTCGCGGTCCGTCGGGCCATGGGCGCCGGTCGGGGGCACTAGGCTCGACGCGGCCCGGGCCGGCGCACCTGCCCCGACCGAGCGATGGAGCGGACATGAGCGAGGCCGAACCCGAGCTGGCGCACCTGCCGGTGGCCTACCGCGAGCACATCGAGCGGGTGCTGATCCCGGCAGCCGACATCAGCACGCGGCTCGACGAGCTCGCGGCCGAGGTGTCCGAGGACTACGCCGGCACGGAGCTGCTGCTCGTCGGGGTGCTCAAGGGCGCGATCTTCGTGGTCGCCGACCTCCACCGCCGGCTTGCCGTGCCCGCCGCGGTCGACTTCATGGCGGTCTCCTCCTACGGCTCGGCGACCACCTCCTCGGGCGTGGTGCGCATCCTCAAGGACCTCGACACCGAGATCGAGGGCCGGCACGTCCTGGTCGTCGAGGACATCGTCGACTCCGGTCTGACCCTGGACTACCTGCTGAAGAACCTGCGCTCGCGCCGCCCGGCCACGGTCGAGGTCCTGTCGCTGCTGACCAAGCCCTCCCGCCGGGAGGTGGAGCTGCCGATCCGCTACGTCGGCTTCGAGGTCCCCGACGTGTTCGTGGTCGGCTACGGGCTCGACTTCGCCGAGCACTACCGGGGGCTCAGCGACATCGTGACCTTGAAGCCTGAGGCGTACGGCGCCTGACCCTGCCGGAGCCTGGGGGCAGGGACCGGGGCGGTGGTGGCGGTGGCCCCCTGGCCTGGACGGTGGCCCCGGGGCCAGGCCTGACCCACTGGTAGCATCGAACCTCCCGCGCGGGTGCCCTCCTCCCAGCGGACGCGGCCCAGCGTCCGACCGCACCGGCACCCCCAAGGTGGTTGTGCAGTGGCCGACGCGAAGCCTTCCCAGCGGTTCCTCAAGGGCCCCGTGCCGTGGGTGCTGGCCCTCTTCCTCGCCCTGTGGATCGGGTGGAGCCTGCTCAGCGCGGCGACGGCCCCCACCCAGCTGACCTGGTCGGAGTTCCAGGAGGCCGTCGAGGCCGGCGAGCTGCAGGGCCAGGATCTCGCGGTCACCACCATCGGCAACCGTTCCGAGCAGATCGAGGGCGAGCGCACCCGGGATGGGTCCCGCACCGCCTTCACCGTGGTCTACAACCCGCGGATCAACGGGGACCAGCTGCAGCGCTGGATCGAGCGGGGGCTCATCGCCGACGTCGAGTTCAACGCGGAGCAGACCGGCGCGCTGGTCCAGATCCTGGCCACCGTCATCCCCTTCGTGCTGATCCTCGGGATCTTCTTCCTGCTGATGCAGAACATGCAGGGCGGCGGGGGCCGCGTCATGCAGTTCGGCAAGTCCAAGGCCAAGATGGTCTCCAAGGACGCCCCCAAGGTCACCTTCGCCGACGTCGCCGGGGCAGAGTCCGCGGTCGAGGAGCTGCGCGAGATCAAGGAGTTCCTCGAGAACCCCCAGAAGTTCCAGGCGATGGGGGCGAAGATCCCCAAGGGCGTCCTGCTCTACGGCCCGCCCGGGACCGGCAAGACCCTGCTCGCCCGCGCCGTCGCCGGGGAGGCTGGGGTGCCCTTCTTCTCCATCTCCGGTTCCGACTTCGTCGAGATGTTCGTCGGTGTCGGGGCGTCGCGCGTGCGCGACCTGTTCGAGCAGGCCAAGGCCAACGCGCCCGCCATCATCTTCATGGACGAGATCGACGCGGTCGGCCGGCACCGCGGTGCTGGTATGGGCGGCGGTCACGACGAGCGCGAGCAGACCCTCAACCAGCTTCTCGTCGAGATGGACGGGTTCGACGTGCGCACCGCGGTGATCCTCATCGCCGCGACCAACCGTCCCGACATCCTCGACCCGGCGCTGCTGAGGCCCGGACGATTCGACCGCCAGATCGTCGTGGACCGCCCGGACCTGATCGGACGCGAGGCCATCCTCGAGGTCCACGCCAAGGGCAAGCCGCTGGCCGAGGACGTCGACCTCGCGGTGCTCGCGCGCTCCACCCCCGGCTTCACCGGCGCGGACCTCGCCAACCTCGTCAACGAGGGGGCCCTGCTCGCCGCGCGCCGTGGCAAGCAGCGGATCGGGATGCACGAGTTGCAGGAGTCGATCGAGCGGGTCATCGCGGGCCCGGAGCGCAGGACCCGGCTGATGTCTGACGTGGAGAAGCGCACCGTCGCCTACCACGAGGCCGGGCACGCCATCGTCGGCCACGCCCTGCCCAACGCCGACCCGGTGCACAAGATCACGATCATCCCGCGCGGGCAGGCGTTGGGGTTCACGATGCAGCTGCCGACCGAGGACAAGTACCTCATCTCGCGCTCGGAGCTGATCGACCGGCTCGCGGTCATGATGGGGGGTCGGGTCGCCGAGGAGCTGAAGGTCGGTGACATCACGACCGGCGCCGGTGACGACATCCGCAAGGCCACCGCCACCGCCCGCGAGATGGTCACCCAGTACGGCATGAGCTCGAAGCTCGGTCCGATCACCCTCGGGCAGAAGGACTCCCAGCCCTTCCTCGGCAAGGAGTTCGGGCACCAGCCGGACTACTCCGGGGCGGTCGCCCAGCAGATCGACGACGAGGTGCGAGCGCTGCTCGACGAGGCGCACGACGAGGCGCTGGAGATCCTGGTCGAGAACGACCACGTCCTGGAGTCGCTGGCCACGAAGCTGCTCGAGGTGGAGACCGTCGACGGCGCCCTCCTCGAGGAGGTCTTCGCACCCGTCCACCACCGGCCGAGCCGGGCCATCAGCGTGCCCGCGGCCGACGATCCAGCCCACGTGCTCGAGATGCTGCGTCGCAGCCACCCCTCGGGCAACGGGCACGGCAACGGCAACGGACGCCGCAACGGTGCGGGCACCGGCACCACTGGTGGCGACGAGCAGCCCGTGGGTTCCGCACCCGACGGGGCCGGCGGTGCCCCGGGCGACCCGTCTGCCTGAGCGTCCGCCACGAAGCACGCGCAGAGCGGCCACACGACGACGCCTGGACCCGACCGAGGGTCGGCCGCGCCACGCGGAGGAGAGTGAGACGTGACGACGTCCCTGCCAGCACCGCGCACCAACGGTGCGCAGCCCCATCTCGACGAGGAGGCGGAGCTGCTCGCGGCTGACCGCGCGGAGGGCGCCGCGGCCTCGCAGCGCCGGGTGCGGCACATCACGGGCATCGAGCCGTCCCGGACCTTCGATCACGACAAGATCGAGCAGGCCGTCCGGATGCTGTTCGAGGCGATCGGGGAGGACCCTGACCGCCCGGGCATCGCGGACACCCCGGCGCGGGTGGCACGGGAGTACGACGAGATCTTCGCGGGCCTGTTGGTCGACCCTGCGGACGTGCTGTCGGTCACCTTCGACGAGGCCTACGACGAGATCGTCATGATGCGCGACATCACCTTCCACTCGATGTGCGAGCACCACCTGGTGCCCTTCACGGGCGTGGCGCATCTGGCCTACCTCCCGAACGCCTCCGGGCAGGTCACCGGCCTGTCGAAGCTCGCGCGCCTCGTCGACGTGTGTGCCAAGCGGCCAGGGCTCCAGGAGCGCATGACGGCGATGATCGCCGACGCTCTGGAACGGGCGCTCGAGCCGCGCGGGGTGATGGTCGTGATCGAGGCCCGCCACCTGTGCATGGAGATGCGCGGGATCCGCAAGCCGGGTGCGACCACCGTGACCTCAACGGTCCGCGGCAAGTTCCGCGACGACCCCAAGACCCGCGCCGAGGCGATGACGCTGCTGAAGGGCTGACCCCGCCGCGGACCCCGCTACGGCCGCCGGCCGCCGGACGCCGACGCAGGCTCAGCCGGTGCCGAACTGTCCGAGCTCCTGCAGCAGGCGCCGCAGACCGTCACGCCAGTGGGGCAGGTCGCTGAGCCCTGGGTCCGTGCGTGACGGTCATCGAGGACCGACCAGGAGGGTCGGCGCGCCGGGCGGGTGAGGCGTGCGGAGATGGTGTCGACCACCTCGACGTCCAGCCCCGCCAGTGCGAAGACCGCCCGCGCCAGGTCCGCTCGGGAGCACCGCCCCTGGTTGGTGCGGTGGACGGTCCCGTACCGGCCGTGCGCGATGACCTCGATGATCGCCGTGGCGAGGTCGCGGGTCACGGTCGGCGCACCGACCTGGTCCGCGACCACCTCGAGGCGGTCGTGGTGCTCGCCGAGCTCCAGCAGGGTGCGGACGAAGTTGCCGCCCCGCGCACCGCTCAGCCAGGACGTGCGGACGATGTGATGCTCGCGCAGCGTGGCACGGATCAGCTCCTCCGCCGCCGCCTTGGCGCGGCCGTAGGCGTTGCCGGGCGCGATCGCGTCGAACTCGTTCCATCCGCGCGGCCGCCCCCTGGGTCCGATCGGTGCCGCCCCGGAGAAGACGTGGTCGGTGGACAGGTGCACGAGCCTCGCCCCGGTCGCCGCGCAGGCCTCGGCCAGCCACCAGGGGCCGAGCGCGTTGACCCGGTGGCAGCGGTCCTCGTCCGCTTCGCACCCGTCGACGTCGGTCCACGCCGCGCAGTTGACCACCACGTCCGGCGCGAGGTCACGGACGGCGGCGTGGACCGACGCGCGGTTGGCGACGTCGAGGGCGGCACGGTCCAGCGGGGTGACGGAGACCGCGCCCGCATCGGCGCCGGCCACCGGTGGCCGGGGTGCGGCGAGGGCGTCGGCGAGGTCGAGCCCGAGCTGTCCGCCGGCGCCGGTGAGGACCACCTGCATGTCGCCTCCGAGGTGGATGGTCAGGACGAAGCCGGCACGCTAGAGGGCGGAGGAGGCGTCCGACGCCCCCGCGCTCCCGCCCGCCAGCCGCCGGCCCCGCTCGATCACGGCCCGGCGGCGTTCCTCCACCGCCGTCGGGTCGACCGCGAGGCCCCGCCCGCGCGCCCGTTCCACCTCGAGCGCCGCCGCCAGGTCGACGCCCGACAGCAGCCGGTAGGTCGCCAGCAGTTCGCTCGCGACCACCGGGTCGGTCCCGACGATCGCCTCCACCGCCTCGTCCACCGCCGCCGAGAGCATCGCGTGCGGCACGACCGCGTTCACCAGCCCCATCGACGCGGCCTCGGCCGCGTCGACGAACCGCCCGGTCAGGCTCATCCCGAGCGCCTGCCGCAGCCCCACGTACCGTGGCAGCAGCACGCTCAAGCCCCCCGACGGGTGGATCCCCACCCGCGCGTGCGTGTCCGCGAACCGGGCCTGCTCCGAGGCGATCGCCAGGTCGCAGCACAGCACCAGCTCGAGCCCGCCGGTCACCGCCGTCCCGTTGACCGCAGCGATCGTCGGCGTCGCCAGCGACTGCAGCACCGCCCACGCGTCCGCGTCACGCGCCGCCACCTCGGTCAGGTCCAGCCGACCGGCGGCGACCTCCTCGAGGTCCAGCCCGGCGCAGAACGCCGGCTCGGTCCCGGTGAGGACGATCACCCGCACGGCCTCGTCGGCGTCGGCCGCGCGCAGCTCCCGGACGAGCGCCGCCATCGTGTCGAGGTCGAGGGCGTTGCGCCGCTCGGGGGCGTCGAGCCGTAGCGTGACCCGCGCGTCCGCGCGGTCGATGGTCAGCCGTGCCATGGGGGGCTCCCGCGTCGAGGTGGCCCGGTCCGGGCGGGCCGGGCGGACGCCGATCCTGCCAGACCCCGTTCCCGCTCGCCGCAGGCTGCGGCCCTACCCTGCTGCCGGCAGCCACGGCGAGCTGCGCGGACCGAGGAGCAGCACCCATGAAGGGTCTGGTACTGGCGGGTGGTGCCGGCACGCGGCTGCGGCCGATCACCTACACGAGCGCGAAGCAGCTGGTGCCGGTCGCCAACCGACCGATCCTCTTCTACGGCCTGCAGCAGCTGCGCGACGCCGGGATCACCGAGGTGGGGATCATCGTCGGGGACACCGCGGCGGAGATCGAGGCCGCGGTGGGCGATGGCACCGCGCTCGGCATCACGCCGACCTTCATCCGCCAGCCTGCACCGCTCGGCCTCGCGCACGCGGTGCTGACCGCGGAGGGGTTCCTCGGCGACGACGACTTCGTGATGTTCCTGGGCGACAACCTCATCGAGGGCGGGATCACCTCCCTGGTGGATGCCTTCGTGGCCGACCGTCCGGCCGCCCAGCTGCTGCTCAAGCGCGTCGACGACCCGCAGCGGTTCGGGGTCGCGGTCCTCGACGCGGACGGGCGCATCACCCGTCTGGTCGAGAAGCCGCCGGACCCACCCTCGGACCTCGCGCTCGTCGGCGTCTACCTGTTCTCCTCCGCGATCGTGGCGGCGGCCAAGCGCATCGCCCCGTCGGCGCGGGGGGAGCTGGAGATCACCGACGCGATCCAGCGGCTGGTGGACGACGGGCACACGGTCCGTGCCTCGCAGGTCGACGGCTGGTGGCTGGACACCGGGAAGAAGGACGAGCTCCTCGACGCGAACCGGATCGTGCTGGGGTCGCTCGAGCGGCGTCTCGACGGCCGGGTCGACGAGGCCTCGACGGTCTCGGGCGCGGTGGTGGTCGAGGCCGGCGCCGAGGTCGTGCGCTCCACGGTGCGTGGCCCGGCCATCATCGGGGCGGGTACCCGCCTCGTCGACGCCTACATCGGCCCGTTCACCTCCATCGGGCCGGGCTGCACCATCGAGGCGTGCGAGGTGGAGTACTCCGTGGTGATGGAACGCTGCTCCGTACGGGAGGTGGGCCGGATCGAGGGCTCCCTGCTCGGCCGCGACGTCACCATCAGCTCCACCGCCCGCCGCCCCGCGGCGCACCGCTTCCACCTCGGTGACCACGCCGAGGTCGAGCTGTGAGCGTCCACCCGGCTCCTCGGCGAAGCGAGGTAGCGTCCGGCGGCGCCGGTCCCGCGCCAGCGGCCGACGGGCCAGGAGGGGTGTGACGTGCGGGTGCTCGTGACGGGCGGCGCGGGGTTCATCGGGTCGAACCTCATCCGCTGGGTGCTGGCCAACACCGACGACGTCGAGGTCGTCAACCTCGACGCCCTGGCCTACGCCGGCAACCTCGCCTCCCTGGCCGAGGTGGCCGACGACCCGCGCTACCGGTTCGTGCACGGCGACGTGCGCGATGCCGAGGTGGTGGACCGCGCGGTCGCACGGGCCGACGCGGTGGTGCACCTCGCGGCCGAGTCGCACGTCGACCGCTCCATCGAGGGGCCGCGGGCGTTCCTGGACACCAACGTCGTGGGGGCCGGCGTGGTGTTCGACGCGTGCCGCCGGCACGAGGTCGAGCGGGCCCTGCACATCTCGACCGATGAGGTGTACGGCTCCATCGAGGCGGGCTCGTGCAGTGAGGACGCCCCGCTCGAGCCGAACTCCCCCTACGCGGCGTCCAAGGCCGGCGCGGACCTCCTCGCGCGCGCCTACCGGGTCACCTACGGCTACCCGATCCTCGTCACCCGGACGACGAACAACCTCGGCCCGTTCCACCACCCGGAGAAGATGATCCCGCTGTTCGTGACCAACCTCATCGACGGCCGACGGGTGCCGCTGTACGGGGACGGCCGCAACGTGCGCGACTGGACCTACGTCGAGGACAACGTCGCGGCGCAGTGGCTGGTGCTCACCGAGGGCACCCCGGGCGAGGTCTACAACGTCGGGGCCGGCAACGAGCTCACCAACCGGGAGCTGGCCGGCCGGCTGCTAGCGGCCTTCGGCGTCGGCGAGGACCGCATCGAGCACGTCGCCGACCGCCCGGGCCACGACCTGCGCTACTCGATCGACACCACGAGGATCCGGGCGCTCGGCTGGCGACCAGCGGTCGACCTTGACACGGCGCTCGAGCGCACCATCGCCTGGTACCGCGAGCGGGAGGACTGGTGGCGGCCGTTGACCCGGGCCGGCGCGTCCACCCGCCGAGGCCTGGCGCGCTGATGGGCACGCCAGCAGCGATCCGCAGCGAGGTCTGAGGTGCACGTCCCGGATGTCCGCACCCGCCTCGGCGTGCTGCCGACCTCGACCCGGCCGATCGTCATGGGGGTGTGCAACGTCACCCCGGACTCCTTCTCCGACGGTGGCCGCTACCTCGACGTGGACGCGGCCGTGGCCGCGGGCCTCAAGATGGTCGCCGACGGCGCCGAGGTGGTGGACGTCGGCGGTGAGTCGACCCGGCCCGGTGCCGAGCCCGTCGAGGTCGACGTCGAGCTCGCCCGGGTCCTGCCCGTCGTGTCGGCCCTGGCCGCGGAGGGGGTGTGCGTGTCCATCGACACGGTCAAGGCCCCGGTGGCGGCCGCCGCGGTCGAGGCGGGCGCGGCGCTCGTCAACGACGTCTCCTCGGCCCTGCTCGATCCGGACATGGTCCCCGTCGTCGCCTCCCTCGGGGTGCCCTACGTGCTCACGCACCTCAAGGGCACCCCGCGCACGATGCAGGACGACCCCCGCTACGACGACGTCGTCACCGAGGTGGTCGACCACCTCGCTGCCCGCATCGAGGTGCTGGTCGCCGCCGGTGTGGACCAGGATCGGATCGTGGTCGACCCCGGCATCGGGTTCGGGAAGCGGGTCGAGCACAACCTGGCGCTGCTGGCCCGGCTCGACGCGCTCACCGTGCTCGGCCGGCCCGTGCTCGTCGGGGTGTCGCGCAAGCGCTTCATCGGTGCCATCACCGGGGTGGCGGCGCCGGCCGACCGGCTGGCCGGATCGCTGGCAGCGGCGAGCGTGGCGGTGGCCGCCGGGGCCCGGATCGTGCGGGCCCACGACGTCGCCGCCACGGTGCAGGCCGTGAAGGTCGCGTGGGCGATCACCGCCACCAGGACGCCGGCCGACCGCTGAGACGGGCGCCGCCCTATCGTGGTGGCCGCGACGAGGAGGACGCGTGGACCGCATCGCGATCACCGGTATCCAGAGCTTCGGGCACCACGGCGTGCTCCCGCACGAGCGGGAGTTCGGGCAGCGTTTCGTCGTGGACGTGGTGCTGGAGGTGGATCTGTCGGCAGCGGGACGCTCCGACGACCTCGCCGACACCGTCGACTACGGCGCGCTGTCCGGTGACGTGGCCCGGATCGTGGCCGGCGAGCCGGCCGACCTGATCGAGACCGTCGCGGCACGGGTGGCGGACCGGTGCCTCGCGGACCCCCGGGTGGCGGCCGTGGAGGTCACCGTGCACAAGCCGGCGGCCCCGCTCCCGGTCGTGGCCGCCGAGGTCGCGGTCACCCTCCGGCGGGAGCGGTCGTGAGCGGGGCGCGGTTCGCGCTGGGCCTCGGGGCGAACGTCGGGGACGCGCTGGAGACCCTGACGGCGGCGGTGTACGCGATCGACGACCTCGACGGGGTGGTCGTCGAGGACGTCTCCGGGGTGTACCGGACCCCACCCTGGCCGGCCCCGCCGGACCCCCGGGCCGTGCCTCAGGACGACTACCTCAACCTCGTCCTCGTCGGGACCACCTCGCTCGCGCCGCTCGAGCTGCTGGAGGAGACGCTGCTGATCGAGGCGGCCTTCGGCCGCGACCGGGCGCGCGAGGTGCGCTGGGGCCCACGGCCGCTGGACATCGACCTGCTCCTGGTGGGCGAGGAGGTGGTGGACAGCGAGCGGCTGACCCTGCCGCACCCGCGCATCGCCGAGCGCGCCTTCGTCCTGATCCCGCTCCTGGAGGTGCTCCCGGGGGCGCGCCTGCCGGACGGGACCCGGCTCACGACGGCGCTCGCGGCGCTCGCACCGGTCGAGGGCGTCGAGCTCGAGGTGCGGCTCGAGGAGGTGCCGACCCGGCGCCTGGCCCGCCCTGAGGGACCGCTGGGTGGCCGGGCAGCTTCCGGCGACCCGGTCTCGCCGACACGGACCCGGGATGAGGGACGCCGGGGGGCCGGCACGGGTGGCGATCGTGGGGCCCGGGCGCCTCGGGACGCTGCTGGCGGTGGCCGGGGCCCGGGCCGGTTGGCGGCTGACCGCGATCGCCGGTGGGACCGCCACGGCCCGCGAGGCCGTCGCTGGGGCTGTCGCTGGCCTGCGACCGGTCCCCTCGACCGCCGCTGCGGCGCATGCTGCCGAGCTCCTCGTGCTGGCCGTGCCGGACGACGCCATCGCCGAGGTCGTGGAAGAGCTGGTGCGCGCGGATGTCCTCACGCCCGACCACTCGGTGGTGCACGTCGCCGGTTCGCACGGTCTCGGGGTGCTGCGGCGGGCGGGGCTGGCCGGGGCGCGGGTGGCCGCGTGCCACCCGGCGATGACCGTGCCCGCGGGCGCCCGTGACCCGCAGCTGCTCGTCGGGGTGCCCTGGGCGGTCACCGCCCACGCGGCGGACCTCGCGTGGGCCGAGGAGCTGGTCCGGCAGCTCGGAGGGGATCCGTACCGCGTGCCCGATGACGCGCGCGGGCTGTACCACGCGGGCCTCGCGGTCGCCGCCAACGCGGTCGGCGCCGCCCTGGTGACCGCCCGCCGTCTGCTGCTCGCGGCCCGCATCGAGCGGCCCGAGGCCTTCCTCGTCCCGCTCGCCCGCGCGTCGGCGGACAACGCCGCCGTCACCGGGGTGACGGCCCTGACCGGCCCGATCGTCCGCGGTGACGTCGGCACGGTCCGGACCCATCTGACACGGATCGAGGCCGACCTGCCGGAGCTGCTCGGTGCCTACCGTGCGCTGGCGCGCGCAACCCTGGAGCCCGTGCGGCCCGCTCTCGACCCCGAGGTGGCCGCGCGGTTCGACGACCTGCTCGGCTGACCGGCCCCGTCGGCGGTCAGCAGCGGCCCCCACCGATGGCCGTGGGATGGCTAGGTGGCCCGCACCGGCAGCCGAGGTGGCGTGCAGCTGTGGTCTGCCACAGCTGCAGCCCGCCACCGCAGCGTCAGGTCAGCCCCGGGCGCGGTCCCGGATCCACAGGGGCGCGTCGAACCGTGGTTCGAACCCCATGGCGAGGTAGAAGGGCTGGTCCGAGCCGACCCATGCCACCTCGGCTCCCGCCTGCCCGGCACGCCGCAGGGCCTCGAGCACGACCGCGCGGCCATGGCCCTTGCGCCGGTGGTCGGGGTCGGTCGCGACCGGCTCGACGTAGGCGAGGTGGTGCTCGGCCACCAGCCACACGCCGCAGAAGGCGGTGTAGGTCCCGTCCGCGGCCACGGTCACCACGGTCAAATCGCGCCGGAAGCCGGGCGAGGCGTGCATGACGCGCCGTTCCTCGATCCCCTCCGGTGGCGGCGGACCCTCGTGACCGAAGCCCCGCCACAGCACCCGGTGGACCAGGGCGAGGTTCTCGTCCTCCTCCAGGGTCATCAGACGGGTTCCCGGCGGGGCCGGTACAGGCGGGAGCCGGTCGATCCCACCGAGGCTCGCGGTTGGTTCGGCGTACGCGAGGTGACGCGCGTAGCCACGACGCACGAGCTCGGCGGTCACCGCCCGGTCGCCGGTGGGCACGTAGAGGCCCAGCACCTCGCGGTCGAAGGTGACGGATCGACCGCCGAGGTGCGCCTCGGCCCAGTCCAGTAGCGGGGCCACCACGTGGTCGTCCCCTGGGCGCCGCTGCACGTAGGCGAGCGCGGGATGGTGCTCGTTGTGGACGATGCCGAGCAGTCGGCCGTCGTCAGCCTCCGCGACCCCGAACCGGCGGCGGTCGACCTCGCGGATCAGGAAGTGCGCGTGCATGTACTCCCAGCGCGGCTGCAGCCAGGTGTCGTAGCGCTCGCTCCCCGGCAGGTACGCGTCGAGCAGGAGCCGGCTGACGGCGGCGTCGTCGCTCGTGTGGTCGTAGGCCCGGGTCCGCATCCTGCGAGGATACGGCCCGGACCCCGCGGGAAGTGCCGACGGCCCCCGCGCCGGTGGACATCAGCCGCCGGGGTCGACGACCTCGATGGGCGGATCGCACCGATGCGCGAGGAGCAGGAGGTCGCGATCACCGGACACGATGACCGCATCCAGGTGCGACGCCGTCGCCGCGACAACGGGATCGACGACGTCGTGCCCATCGACCGCGTCCCGCAACCTCGCCGCGGACCTGGCCAGCAGCTCGGTCAGTGGTACCGGCTGGCAGCCGCCGAGCCGCTGGTGGAGAACCGCATCGGCGGGTGTCCCCCGCAGGGACTCGACCAGGCAGACCGTCGGGACGTAGGCGGCGCCCCCGCTCTGCTGGCTGGCTTCCAGGAGCGCGAGCATCGCCGGGTGCCGGTCGAGCCACCGGGTGAGCGCGTTCGAGTCGAGCTCTCCCACCGTGTCCGCCTGCCGCTGCACCGGTGTTGGAACGCATCGGTGCCTCCTGAACACCTGCCTGTCGATCCGCTCCCGCGACCCTGTGCCGGCACAGGCGTTCCGGGCAAGTGCAGAAGGTCCACGGCCCGAGGCCAGAAGGAAGTCTCCCGCGAGTTCGTCCCGGGGACCTTCGGACCTTCAGCCCTTCCCGCGGCTTGCTGAACGAAGGACCATCCGATGATGTCGTGCCACGAGCGTCACCTCAAAGGAGACTAGGGTCGCGGCGCCCGGGCCGTTCTTCGGATCACCACAGAGAGCGCCATGCGACGTGTCACGACCATCGCCGAGGTCCGCGGTCAGGTCGCGGCGTGGCGGCGGGAGGAGGTCACGGTCGGCTTCGTCCCTACCATGGGGGCCCTGCACGCGGGACATCTCGCGCTGGTCTCCGAGGCCGCGGTCCACGCCGACCGGGTCGTCGTGTCGATCTTCGTCAACCCGACCCAGTTCGACCGGGCGGACGATCTCGCGGCCTACCCCCGGGACCTCGACGGCGACGAGCGGGCGCTCGCCGGTCTCGGCAGCGCTGCCCCCGACCTCGTCTTCGCTCCCGCCGCGGCCGAGCTGTACCCCGCGCCACCGCTCACCTCGGTCCGGGTCGCCGAGCTCGGCGACCACCTGTGTGGCGCGAGCCGGCCCGGCCACTTCGACGGGGTCGGGCTGGTCGTCACGAAGCTCCTCAGCATCGTCCGGCCGGACCTCGCCGTCTTCGGACGCAAGGACCGCCAGCAGCTCGAGATCGTCCGCCGCCTCGTCGCTGACCTCGACCTCGGGGTCGACATCATCGCCGCGCCCACCGTGCGCGAGGAGGACGGGGTCGCGCTCTCCAGCCGCAACCGTCGGCTCGGACCGGATCAGCGCCGGTCCGCCCGTGCGCTCTCGCAGGCCCTCCGGGCTGCCGTCGAGGTGGCACGGGGGGCTCGGGCCGCCGCGACGCCCCTCGAGCCGGAGGCAGCGCTCGCGGCGGCGCGCGCCGTGCTCGCGCGGGCGGGCGTGGAGGTGGACTACCTCGAGGTCGTCGAGCCCGACACCCTGCAACCGAGACGGGCGCCGGTCGCGCCCGACAACCAGCTCGTGATCGCGGTCGCGGCTTCCGTCGGCCCGGTCCGTCTCATCGACAACGTCGAGCTCGGCGACCTCGACGACGAGCAGCGCCTGCTCACGGCGACCGCGGACGCGTCGGCCTCAGCGCAGCAGCGGCCGCGTGAGGGATGACGGGACCTCCTCGCCGGCGCCGACGGGTCGGGTGATGACCGCGCCGTCCCCGATGCGCGCCCCCTCGCCGACCCGTACCCCCTGGGAGATGATCGCGCCGACACCGATGAGCGCGCCCTCGTCGATCGTGACGTCACCCGCGATGTGCGCACCGGCGAGGACACACACCGTGTCGGCGAGCAGGCTGTCGTGTCCGATCGACGCGCCGTAGGAGACCAGCACGTGCTTGCCGAGGTGGCACAGCGGCCCGACGGAGGCGTGCCAGAACACCTGCGTCCCGTCCCCGAGCGTGGCCGTCGGTGACACCACGGCGCTCGGGTCGACGAGCGCCGGCGCGGGGCGGCACGGCACCCGCGGCTCCAGCTTGTGGCGCACCTCGGGGACG
>JBKHDS010000023.1:0-14230 GCA_046541215.1 Nitriliruptoraceae bacterium | reverse complement strand
TTGCTCGACCTCGGCCTTGAAGCCGCTCGTGGTGGTGTCCGGTGTGGTGGTGCCTGGCGTGGTGGCGTCCGGTGTGGTGGTGTCCGGTGTGCTCATCGCTGCACCTGCTCGCTCGCCCACGTCCGCGTGAGCTCCAGTTCGGCCTTGGTCCGCTCGGGGGTGGACGGCCGCTTGAACAGCCGCACGGCCACGAGCACGAGGATCACCGCGACCAGCAGGTAGGCCAGCGTGACCAGGAGCCAGGCCAGCCACGGCGCCAGCACCAGCATCAACGCCTGCGCGGCGGTGACCCCGGCGAAGGCGAGGATGTACAGGCCGAGCAGCGCGCCGGCGACCGTGAGGCCGATCGCGGTCGCCTTCTCCTTGGCGATGCGCTGCAGTTCGAGCTTGGCGAGCTCCAGTTCGGTCTTGACCAAGCCCTGGCCGTTGACGAGCAGGGAGGCCACCACCTCGGAGACCTCGCGGTCGTCGGTGGTCGGGCCGCCGTGGGTGCCGGTCGGCGGGGTGGTGGACACGATGCACGCTCCTCGCGGTGCCACTCGCCGGTGGTCAGGTCCACCGGCCGGAGCGTTCACCCTAGAGGCTCGTCGGCTCGCGCACCGCGCGGAGGGCGCCCGGCTGACCGGGGCCGACGCGCAGCAGCAGCATGACCAGCAGGGCCGGTGCTGCCGTCGCCAGCAGGGCTGCGGACCGGTCCAGGTGGGTCGCCACGGCCCCGAACAGGCTCGGACCGAGGATGAAGCCCAGCGCGATCGGGACGAGGGTCGCGCTGAATCCGCTCGTCGGGTGGGCGGCGAAGACCTCCTGGCTCCACATCACCAGCAGGGCGTACGCGGTGGTGTAGCCCGTCCCGAACAGCGCGGCCGCAGCCAGCACGAGGGGGGCGCGGCCGGGCGCGGCGAGCAGGAGCAGGCTCGCCGCGGCGACCAGCACCAGCATGGTTGCCAGGGGAACCCGGAGCCCGAAGCGGTCGGCGAGACGGCCCCCGAGGCTTCCCAGGCCGGCCCCGGCGAACCCGAGGACGGCCCACATCGCCGGTCCGATCCAGGCGCCGAGCCCCGCCTGGACCGCCGTGTCAGGAGCGTGCGCGAGGAAGGCCCCGCAGGTCAGCGACAGACCGACCGCGACGGCGAACAGCCGCGCCGAGCGGGGACCGACGAACCAGCGTGGCGATGGTCGGCCCTGCTGCCCGCGGCTGGTCGCCGATCCGGTCGGCAGGACCCTCCAGGCGGCCACCGCCGCGACCAGCCCGAGGGCGGCGAACCCCCACCACGCGAGCCGCCAGTGGCTCCCGGTGGCGAGCACGGCCAGGCTCGCCACCAGCAACCCCGCCGGAGCGCCCGCGTTGACGAGCGCGAGCGCGTGACGACGACCCCGGTCCGGGACCGCTTCGGCGACGGCGTCGGAGAAGGGGGCCCAGGTCCCCCCGGCGCTGACGCCGGCCGCGACGAGCCCGACGGCCAGCACGCCCGCACCGGGCGCCAGGGCAACCGTGACCGCGGCGAGCGAGAGCGTCACGCACCCCGTCACCACCGGCGCGCGCGGGCCGAGGCGGGCGGCGACCAGACCGGTCGCCACGGCCGCCACGAGGTACCCCGCCTGGGCCGCGCTCGCGTAGAACCCGACCACGTCCACCGCGAGGTCGAACTCCTGCCGGAACGCCGGCACGAACAGCCCGTAGGCGAGCCGGCCGATCCCGTAGGTGGCCGCCAGCGCGAGCAGGCCCGCACCGCCGAGTCGTGCGCTCGGGCGTCGCGCCACGAGGCTCCTTCCACCGACGCCCACAGGGTGGTGGCCGCGGGCAGGGTCCGCGACCGCGCGGCCCTGTCCGTTCCGCGCTGGCCACCCGAGCCGCACCGAACGCGCCGGTGCCCGCCGCACCTCTACTCGGGATCGCCGGTGGACGTCCACCTGGGACGGCGTCGTTCATCGACGTACGCAGCCCTGGGCCACGTCCGACGAGGTGGCGGTGCCGCTGAGCGGTTGTCCGAGGCAAGGCACCCCTGCGATCACGTACGGCGGGAGCTGCGGGGCTCCACAGGGAACTCCTGGAGCAGCTGAAGGTCCTCAGCTGGATGCGGCGTCGCTCATGCGGATGACGTCGAGCGGCACGGGGTCGCCGGTTGCGCCGTCCACCAGGCTCTTGTCCCCGAGTCCCTGGTCCAGCGGGACTCGAGCTGAGACCTCCTCGGCGACCTCGATGCAGGTCGGTGAGCGGCCGTCGTCGTCGGGAAGGAAGCCTTCGAGCAGGGTGACGGTGACCACGTCGGCGCTGACGTCGACCTCGATCCCGCCGAGCACCGCACAGGGTTCCACACCGGTCCAGTAGGTGACGTGCAGGCCGCCCTCGGTCTCGTCCCAGCGGGCGCGGTCGAAGGGTCGCGGCGTCAGGTCCTGGACGCCGTCACGAACGGGCCGGGCCGGGGGCAGCGCCAGTTGCGTCGCGCCCGCGTCGTCCACGGATCCGTCGGGCTGTTGTGCGTCTCCTGAAGCGACCGGCTGATCCGGTCGATCGCCGGCCCCTTGCGTGGCTGAGCGGTCAGGGTCCGGGGTCTGTGCGGGTGACCCACAGCCAGCCAGCACCAGCGTGAGCAGGAGAAGTAGGAAGGAGAACGATCGCATGGGAGTGCACCTCGGTCGAGACGGTCGGTCAGGGTCGTACGCCGCGTGGCGTCGACGTCAGCCTGTCGGACGTGCGCACCCCCGGCCGGGTTCCCGCAGGCTCTGCCCATCGGGAGAGGTGCACGGTCTTCGCTCGAGCCAAGGACCGCCGAGCTGGCGGGTTGGCAGCCGCGGCCGACGAGTGCCAGCCGGTACCCTGCCCCCCGCTGTCCCGTGCGAGGAGGTGTGCCATGGCTGCGACCCCGACCCCGTCGTCCGCCGAGGTCCGCACCGCCGTCGCCCACGGCGCCGCCCTTCACCTCGAGGTCGACGTGGTGCCACCGCCCGGCGGCGCCGACGCCTCGGAGGCGGTGGCCACCGCAGGAGCGGCCACGGAGAGCGCGACGAGCGAGACGGAGGAGCTGGACGAGCGCAAGCGCACCGTCCTGCACGCGATCGTCACCGAGTACGTCTCGCGTGGCGAGCCGGTCGGCTCGAAGCGGGTGGTCGAGGTCGCCGGGCTGGAGGTCTCAGCGGCCACGGTCCGCAACGAGATGGCGGCGCTGGAGACCCTGGGCTACATCCAGCAGCCACACACCTCCGCCGGGCGGGTGCCGACCGACAAGGGGTACCGCCGCTTCGTGGACGATCTGCGCACCGACCCGGCTCTCGACGGGCCGCGGCGCGAGCTCGTGCAGGAGCTGCTCGGCGGTGCCAGCGATGTCGAGGACCTGCTCGCGCGCACCTCGACGGTGCTGAGCCAGCTCACCCGCCTGGTGTCGCTGGTGATCGCCCCAGCGGTCGACGCCGCGCGGCTGAAGCTGTGCGAGCTGGTCGCCCTCTCCCCGGGGTCCGCGCTGCTGCTGCTCGTGGCGGACACGGGCCGGGTCGAGAAGCGCTCCGTGGAGCTGCCCCCCGACGTGACCGAGGCCGACCTGGACCGGGTCCGCGTCGTGCTCGGGGAGCACGTCCGCGGCCGCCGGCTCGGGGAGGTGCACGACACCCTGACCCGGCTCGCCGACGAGGCACCCTCGGAGCTGCGCGAGGTGCTGCGTGCCGTCGCGGACGCGACCGCTCGGGAGCTCGCCGAGGACACCCTGCACCACGTCTTCGTGGGTGGTCAGGCCTCACTGGCCGGGGACGAGACCTTCGAGCGCCAGAACCTGACCCGGCTGCTGCAGCTGCTCGAGCAGCGGGCGATGCTCGCGCGCATGCTCGCGGACGCCACCGCGGATGACCGGCCCACCGTCCGCATCGGCGAGGAGAACGAGGTCGAGGACCTGCGGGCTGCCTCGCTGGTCGCGCAGCGCTACCAGCTGGTCACGGCCGGCTCGCTCGGGGTGCTCGGGCCGACCCGCATGGACTACGCCGCGGTGCTGGCCACCGTCCGGGCCGTCGCCGACCAGCTCCAGGCGACCCTCAGCGATCTGTCCCGCTGACCGGCCGGATCGGGGCGCGGCCCACCCGACGCCGTCGGCCCGATCCCGCTCATTCGCACCACCTGACCGCACCACCTCACCTCCCCACCTGACCCTCCCTACCGACCGCTGCGAGGCACCGTGTCCGACCTGTACGAGCTCCTCGACCTGCCACGCGACGCCGACGCGGAGCAGGTCAAGCGCGCCTACCGCCGCAAGGCCCGCGAGCACCACCCCGACGCCGGAGGTGACGAGGAGGCCTTCAAGGCCATCACGCACGCCTACCAGGTGCTCTCCGATCCCCAGAAGCGCGCCCGCTACGACCGGTTCGGCGACGACGGGACGTCCAACGGGCGCACCCAGGACCCCTTCGGTTTCGGCGCGGCCGGCTTCGGTGGCATCGACGACGTCATCGACGCCTTCTTCGGCCAGTCCGCAGGCTTCCGCTCCTCGGGTGGCCGCGCGCGCCGGCAGCAGCCCGGTCGCGACGTGCTCGTCGTCGTGGAGCTGAGCCTCGAGGAGGTCGTGACCGGCGTCGCCCGCGACGTCGAGGTGGAGGTCGCGCGGGCCTGCGAGACCTGCGACGGCTCCGGCGCACGCGACGGCTCCGGGCCGACCACCTGCTCCACGTGCGGTGGCGCCGGGCAGGTCCAACGCGTCGTCCGCACCGCCTTCGGCCAGCTCGCCACAGCCGCGCCCTGCGGTGCCTGCCAGGGCACCGGTCGCACCGTGGGCGACCCCTGCCCGGACTGCCGCGGGGAGGGTCGGCGGGCCACGACGCGGACGCTGCGGGTCGACATCCCGGCCGGACTCGAGGACGGGGATCGCATCCCGGTGCGTGGCGAGGGCGAGGCCGGGCGGCACGGCGCTCCCGCCGGGGACCTCTACGTCCAGATCCGGGTCACGCCGCACGAGCTGTTCGAGCGGGATGGTCGTGACGTCGCCGCCGAGGCGAGCGTGCCGATGACCCAGGCCGCCCTGGGCGGCACGCTGACCGTGCCCACCTTGGACGGCGAGGATGTCGAGGTACCGGTCCCCGCCGGTACCCAGCCAGGGGACGTGCTCACCGTCAAGCGGGCCGGGCTGCCGATGCGCGGTGGGGGGCGCCGCGGCGACCTGCATCTCGTCGTGCGGGTCGAGGTCCCGACCGGCCTCGACGCCGAGCAGCGCGAGCTGTTGGAGCGGTTCGCGACCGTCCGCGGGGAGGAACTGGCACCACGCGCCCGCGGGCGCTTCTCGCGGCTACGGGACGCCTTCCAGCGGTGAGCCTCACCCCCTACCTCCACCTCGAGGTCACGCTCGAGGGCGCCGGCGAGGGGACCACGGTCCCGCTGCCGCCGGCCACCTCGCACCACCTACGGCGCGTGCTGCGACTGCGTGACGGCGCCGCCGTGGTGGTCGCCGACGGTCGGGGTGGTGAGGCACGCGCGAGCCTCACCGCCGACGGGCTCAAGCTCGATGCGGCCCCCCAGCGTCGCCGGCCGCGCCGCCCCCGTCTCGTGCTGGCGCAGGCGCTCCCGAAGGCCCGCAAGCTCGACGAGGTGCTCCGACAGGCGGTGGAGCTGGGGGTGGACGAGGTGCGGGTCCTCGAGACCGAGCGGTGCGTCGCACGTCTGGAGGAGGAACGGCTCGAGAGCGCCCGGGAGCGGTGGGCGGGGGTGGTGCGTGCCGCCTGCGAGCAGGCACGGCGGCCCGATCGGCCGGCGGTGCAGGGCCCGATACGCCTCGACCATCTCGGGCGCGACGAGGAGGTCCTGCTGCTCGCGCACCCGGGCAGCCCCGCGCTGCCAAGCGTCGCCGATGAACTCGTCGGGGCGGCGACCATCGTGCTCGCCGTCGGGCCGGAAGGAGGCTTCACCGACACCGAGCTCGCGGACGCCGTCGCCGGCGGCGCGCTCGTCGTCGGGCTCGGACCGGACGTGCTCCGCACCGAGCATGCCGGTGCGGCCGGGCTCGCCGTGCTCGCGGCAGGGGTCGGGCGGTGGGGGTCCGAGCCCGATGCGACCCCGTGCTGACCTCGCGCACCGGTCCGCCCGCTCCCGTCGCGCTGCACCCTCAGGAACGGAGCGTGTGCACCCCGCTGCGCAAGGTCGCACCCCTACCTGACGCTCTGTGGTCTCGGTACGCTCGAGGGGGAGAAGGTGGCCGTCGGCCGCCCGTGCTACCAGGCGAGGGGATGTCGATGTCCGGGGACGAGGAGCGCTACGCCGGGCTGCTCGGCGCCCGCCTGCGGCGTGTCCGCCAGCAGCAGGGGCTCTCGCTCCACGAGGTCGAGGAGCGTAGCGACGGGGAGCTGAAGGCCTCGGTCGTCGGCGCCTACGAGCGGGGCGAGCGCTCCGTGTCGATCCCGCGCCTGCATCGTCTCGCGAGCTTCTACCGGGTCCCCGTCGTCGAGCTGCTCCCGGAGCGCGGTGGCCGTGGTGGGGCGAGCATGGACCTCGGTCCCGAGCTCGTGATCGACCTCGTCGCGCTCGAACGCGAGCGCAGCGTCGAGCCGGCCGTACGCCGGTACGCTGCCGCTATCCAGGCCCGGCGGGGCGACTACAACGGCCAGGTCCTCACGGTCCGGGCCGGTGACCTCGAACTGCTCGCCGCGATCATGGACGCCAACCCTGACGAGTTGCGGACCCGGCTGAGCGACGCCGGCGTCGTCCGCTGAGGAGCACCACCCACCCGTGGTACGACCGTCCAGCACCTCGACCCCACGTCCGGGTCCTAGCTCCGCCGTGACCACCGCCGAGGAGGATGCCGAGGTCACCGCGGTGCGGGTGCTGGTCCCCGGGGAGCACGCGATGGTCTCGTTGCTCGGGACCCGCGACGAGCTGCTGCGCACGATCGAGGACGCGTTCCACGCCGTGATCCACGTGCGCGGCAACGAGATCTCGATCCGGTCCGAGGACGCCGAGGAGACCGCTCGGGTCGCTCGGCTGTTCGAGGAGCTCGTGCTGCTGCTCGACCGTGGCCACGCGATCGACCGTGGCGTCGTCCGCCAGACGGTGCGCATGATCCGCGATGACGCCGACGAACGTCCCTCCGAGGTGCTGTCCGAGTCGCTCATCACCCACCGGGGCCGCACGATCCGGGCCAAGACGCTCGGCCAGAAGCGCTACCTCGACGCCATCAAGGCCAACACCGTCACCTTCGGGATCGGGCCGGCCGGCACGGGCAAGACCTACCTCGCCATGGGCGCGGCCGTCCAGGCGCTGCGCTCCAAGCAGGTCAACCGGCTCATCCTGACCCGGCCCGCGGTGGAGGCGGGGGAGCGGCTCGGGTTCCTGCCCGGGACGCTGCACGAGAAGATCGACCCCTACCTCAAGCCGCTGTGGGACGCGCTGCACGACATGATGGAGGCGGACGAGCTCGTCAGCCACGTCGACCGCGGCACGATCGAGATCGCGCCGCTCGCCTACATGCGGGGCCGGACCCTCAACGACGCCTTCATCGTGCTCGACGAGGCCCAGAACACCACGCCCGAACAGATGAAGATGTTCCTGACCCGGATCGGGTTCAACTCCAAGGCGGTCGTGACCGGCGACGTGAGCCAGGTCGACCTGCCCAGCGGTGCCCGGTCCGGTCTGCGGGTGGTGGGGGAGATCCTCGACGGCATCGAGGGCGTCGCCTTCACGCGGCTGACCTCGGGTGACGTCGTCCGCCACCACATCGTGCAGCGCATCGTGGAGGCGTACGAGGCCTACGACGAGGCGCAGCAGGACGCACCGGCGGTGCGGGAAGCCGGTACCGCACGGGACGGGGGCTGAGGTGGCGGTCTACCTCGCCGACGAGCAGGACGAGCCGGTCGATACCGAGGACCTGCTGGACCTCGCACGCTACGTGCTGCACGCCCAGCGGGTCCCCGCCGACATGGAGGTCGCGCTCCTGCTCGTGGACGCCGACACGATCGCCGGTCTGAACCAGACCCACCTCGGCAAGGAGGGGCCGACCGACGTGCTCGCCTTCCCCATCGACGAGCCGGGGGAGACGCCACCTGACGTGCCCGCCGTCCTCGGGGACGTGGTCCTGTGCCCCGCGGTCGCGGCGGCGCAGGCGCCAGGCTTGAAGCGCAGCGCCCACGAGGAGCTGCGGCTGTTGACCGTCCACGGCCTGCTGCACCTGCTCGGCATGGACCACGCCGAGCCCGAGGAGGAACGAGCGATGTTCGCCCGCACCGAGGAACTGCTCGCGGGCCATCGGCACGAGGACCGTGCCCGGTGAGTGACCCTGCCTTGCTCGTGAGCGTCGCCGCGGCGGTGCTGCTGCTCGTGCTGACCACGCTGCTGGCGGCCATCGAGACCGTCGTGACGCGCATGAGCGTCGTCCGCGCCCTGCGCCTGGCCGAGGAGCAGGACGAGTCGCCCCGCGCCGTCGCGCTGCTGTGGCTGACCGAGCACCGCGCCCGCAGCCTCGACGCCCTCCTCGCCATCACCGTCACGGCGCGGATCACCCTGGCTGCCGTGGTCGTGCACCTGGTCACCAGCCGCGGCGGGGCCGGCTGGACGCTGGTGCTCGCGGTGGTGCTCACCGTGGTCACGAGTCTGGTCGTCGGCGAGGTCGTCCCCCGCACCCTCGTGCTGCGCTACCTCGAGGCGGCCGGGCTCCGGCTCGCGCGGCTCGGTCGCGGGCTGGTCCGGTTCACCACCCCGCTGTCCACCGCCATGATCGCGGCGGGCAGGGCGCTGCTCCCGCGCCACCACGAGGTCTCGGGTCCCCACGCCGGGGATGACGAGCTCCGGGCGCTCAGCGGGGACGAGACCGACGAGGATGATGCGCTGGAGCCCGAGGAGCGGGCGATGATCCGCTCCATCTTCGAGCTCGGGGACACGCTCGCGCGCGAGGTGATGGTCCCGCGCCCGGACGTCACCACCGTCGAGCGCACGGCGTCGATGAGCGAGGTCGTGCGCACGGCGGTCGAGGGCGGGTACTCGCGGCTCCCCGTGCACGCCGCCGACGACGTCGATGAGCTCGTCGGGGTGGTGTACGCCAAGGATCTCCTGCGCCGCCTCGCCAACGAGGACGGAGGTGAGGGGTGGACGGACCTGATCCGGCCCCCGACCTTCGTGCCGGAGACCAAGCGCCTCGACGACCTGCTGCGCGAGCTCCAGGCCGACGCGGTCCACCTCGCCCTGGTCGTCGACGAGTACGGCGAGTTCGTCGGCATCGTCACCATCGAGGACGTGCTGGAGGAGATCGTCGGGGAGATCGTCGACGAGCACGACCGTGAGGAGCCCCTCGTCGAGCCGCTCGCGGACGGCCGGCTCCGGGTGGATGCCCGCCTCGGCGTGGACGACCTCAACGAGCTGCTCTCCCTCGAGCTGCCGGAGGAGGGCTGGGACACGCTCGGTGGCCTGGTCTTCGCCACCCTCGGCCGGCTCCCGCGCAGCGGGGAGCGCATCGAGCTCGAGGGCACGGTGCTCGAGGTAGAGGCCCTCCAGGGCCGTCGGATCGCCAGCGTGCTCGTCACCGTCGATGCCCCGGCCGTCTCCGCGGGTGCACCCGCTGCCGGCCGGGACGGGGATGGGGCACGAGGTCCCGCCGACACGGGACCTGCGGCCGACCCCTCCTGACGTCCGGGCTCGTAGCGTCAGCCGTGACGTCCGCGCGCGCCCGCGCCGCGCGCCTATGGAGAGGTGTCCGATGGCAGCCACGACCGTGTCAACCGCAAGCTCCGACCCAGGGTCCCCCCAGGAGGAGCCGCGGCCAGAGGTCGCCACGCTGGACGGCAACGAGGCCACCGCACACGTGGCCTACCGCTGCTCCGAGACCGTGGCGATCTACCCGATCACCCCGTCCTCACCGATGGGCGAGTTCTCCGACGCCTGGGCTTCCGCGGGGAAGCCGAACCTGTGGGGTGCGGTGCCCTCGGTGGTGGAGATGCAGTCGGAGGGGGGCGCCGCCGGTGCCCTGCACGGTGCGATCCAGGGTGGCTCGCTCGGGACGACCTTCACCTCGTCCCAGGGCCTGCTGCTCATGCTGCCCAACATGTTCAAGATCGCCGGGGAGCTCACCCCGGCGGTCATCCACGTCGCCGCCCGGACCGTCGCGACCCACGCGCTCTCGATCTTCGGGGACCACTCCGACGTGATGGCCGCCCGCTCCACCGGCTGGACGATGCTCGCCTCCAACTCCCCGCAGGAGGCCCACGACATGGCGGCCGTGGCGCATGCGGTGACGCTCGCGACCCGGCTGCCCGTCATGCACTTCTTCGACGGCTTCCGTACCTCGCACGAGCTCAACCGCGTCGAGCTGCTCGGCGACGAGGATCTGCGCGCGATGATCGTCGAGGAGGACGTGCTGCGCTTCCGGCAGCTCGCCCTCGACCCGGACCGCCCGACCCTGCGCGGCTCCGCCCAGAACCCGGACGTGTTCTTCCAGGCACGTGAGGCCGCGAACCCCTTCATCGCCGCCGTGCCCGGCGCGGTCCAGGAGGTCATGGACGTCCTGGCCGAGCGGACCGGTCGGCGCTACGAGCTCATGGAGTACCACGGCGCCCCTGATGCCGAGCGCGTGGTCGTGCTCATGGGCTCCGGGGTCGGTCCGACCCGTCAGGTCATCGACCACCTCGTCGAGCAGGGCGAGAAGGTCGGCGTCATCGTGGTCCGGCTGTACCGGCCCTTCCCCGTCGAGGCCTTCCTCGCAGCGCTGCCTGACAGCGTCCGCTCCATCGCGGTGCTCGATCGCACCAAGGAGCCCGGCGCCACCGGCGATCCGCTCCTGCAGGACGTGCTGACCACCCTGGCGGACGCGGTGGCCACCGGCCGACGGGCGTCGCTCCCGACCCTGATCGGGGGCCGCTACGGGTTGTCGTCCAAGGAGTTCACCCCGGCGATGGTCGCCGCGGTGCTCGCCGAGCTCGCCAAGGACGAGCCGAAGCGCCGCTTCACCGTCGGGATCATCGACGACGTGTCGCACACCTCGCTCGACGTCGACCGCACCTTCCAGCTTCCACGCCTCGAGGACGACCTCGCCGCGATCTTCCACGGCCTTGGCTCCGACGGCACCGTCGGGGCGGCCAAGAACACCACGAAGATCCTCGCCGAGGGGCTCGGCAAGTACAGCCAGGCCTACTTCGTCTACGACTCGAAGAAGTCGGGCGCGGTCACGGCCTCGCATCTGAGGGTCTCGAGCCGACCGATCGACTCCACCTACCTCGTCGAGGTGGCGGACTTCGTCGGTGTCCACCAGTTCGGGCTGCTCGAGAAGCTCGACGTCCTGCGCGAGATCAAGCCCGGTGGCACGGTCCTGCTCAACGCTCCCTTCGCGCCCGAGGAGGTCTGGGACCGGCTCCCGCGGGACGTCCAGGAGATCATGATCGAGCGCGACCTCGCCGTCTACACCATCGACGGGCACGGCATCGCGCGGTCGGTCGGCCTCGGCGGACGCATCAACACCGTCATGCAGGCCGCGTTCTTCCTCATCAGCGGCGTGCTGCCGCCCGACGAGGCGCTCGCCGCCATCCAGGACGCGGTCCGCAAGAGCTACGGCCGCGCCGGTGAGAAGTTCGTCACCCGCAACCTCGACGCCATCGAGGCCGCGAAGGAGGCCATCCACCGCATCGAGGTACCGGCGGAGGCGACCTCCCTGCTGACCCGGCCCGACCCGATCGAGCGGGCGCTCGAGCTGACCGAGCTCGAGGCCGACGACGTCCCGGACTTCGTGCAGCGGGTCACCGCCCGGCTCCTCGCGGGGCAGGGAGAGCTCCTGCCGGTCTCGGCGCTGCCGGTCGACGGGGCGTTCCCGACCGCGACCGGCCGGTTCGAGAAGCGCTCGATCGCGCTCGAGATCCCGACCTGGGACCCCGACATCTGCATCAGCTGCGGCAAGTGCGCGATCGTCTGCCCGCACGCCGCGATCCAGATCAAGGTGTTCGAGGAGAAGCACCTCGAGGACCTGCCCGACACCTTCCTGTCGAAGCCGTTCAAGGACCGCGACCTCAAGGGCATGCACCTGACGGTCCAGGTCGCCCCCGACGACTGCACCGGGTGCAGCGTCTGCGTGGAGACCTGCCCCGCGGTCAGCCGCACCGACGTCGGGCACAAGTCCATCAACATGACCCCCGTGCTCGACCCGGTCGTCGCGAACGGCGACGAGGAGCGCACGGTCATCGACCTCGAGCGCGAGCGGTTCAAGGCGTTCCTGGGGCTGCCGTACCCGGAGCGGGACGAGGTCCGCAACGACACGGTGAAGCACTCCCAGACCCTGCAGCCGCTGTTCGAGTTCTCCGGTGCCTGCGCCGGGTGCGGCGAGACCCCCTACATCAAGCTGATGAGCCAGCTGTTCGGGGACCGCTCCGTGATCGCGAACGCCACCGGCTGTTCGTCGATCTACGGCGGGAACCTGCCGACCACCCCCTACGGCACGAACGCGGAGGGACGTGGTCCGGCCTGGTCGAACTCGCTGTTCGAGGACAACGCCGAGTTCGGGCTCGGGATGCGGCTCGCGATCGATGAGACCCGCGAGCTGGCCGTGCACCTGCTCCAGGTCCTCGCGGCCGACATCGGCGACGACCTCGTCACGGCGCTGCTCAGCGCGGACCAGACCGACGAGGCCGGGCTGAAGGCCCAGCGCGAGCGGGTCGCCGAGCTCCGTCAACGGCTGGACGGCATCAGCGGCGACCACGCCGCGGCGGCACGCCACCTCAAGGTGATCGCAGGCAACCTCGTGCGTCGGGACGTCTGGATCGTCGGTGGGGACGGCTGGGCGTACGACATCGGGTTCGGCGGGCTGGACCACGTGCTCGCATCCGGCGCGGACATCAACGTGCTCGTGCTCGACACCGAGGTGTACTCCAACACCGGTGGCCAGGCGTCCAAGGCGACGACCCGAGGCGCGGTCGCGAAGTTCGCGACCGCGGGCAAGAGCGCACCGAAGAAGGACCTCGGGGTCCTGGCGATGCAGTACGGGCACGTCTACGTGGCCAAGATCGCCCTCGGCGCCAACGAGATGCAGACCCTGAAGGCCATGCGTGAGGCCGAGGCGTGGCCAGGGCCGTCCCTGCTGCTGGCGTACTCGACCTGCATCGCCCACGGGGTCGACATGAAGGACTCGATGCACCGGATGGACCTCGCCGTCAAGACCGGGTACTGGCCGCTGTTCCGGTACCACCCCGGCGAGGACGAGCACGAGCACCCCTTCAAGCTCGACTCCAAGGCCCCGTCGAAGCCGGTCTCGGACTTCCTCACCACCGAGGGACGGTTCGCGGCGCTCACCCGCACCGATCCGGAGCGTGCGTCGATGCTGATGAAGCTCGCCCAGAGCGACGTCGACGAACGGTGGCGCTACTACGAGCAGCTCGCCGGGCTCGAGCGCACCCAGCCCGAGGCGGCGACCGACGTGGTCGTCGACGACGCTGACACCGAGGAGGCCTGAGGATGACCGACTGGAACGAGGACAACGTCCCTCCCGGCCCCGGCCAGGTCGTCCCCAGCGGTCCGGAGTTCGACGGCGAGGTGGACCTCACCGCCGAGTACCTCGGGATGCAGCTCAGGAGCCCGCTGGTGGCGTCGGCCGGTCCCTTCACGGGTGACCTGCCCTCACTGAAGGCGCTGGATGCGGCCGGGATCGGCGCGGTGGTCCTGCCGAGCCTGTTCGAGGAGCAGCTCGAGCACGAGTCGACCCAGATGGACGCGCTGTCGGAGTACGGCAGCGACGTGAACCCGGAGGCGACCAGCGGGTACGTGCCGAGCCTCGACGACTACAACAACGGGGTCTCCCGCTACCTCAGCCTCATCCGCGGTGCCAAGAAGGCCACCTCGGTGCCGGTCATCGCGAGCCTGAACGGGGTGACCACCGGCGGCTGGACCCGCTACGCACGCTTGCTGAGCGAGGCCGGTGCGGACGCGATCGAGCTGAACGTCTACCGCATCGCCGCGGACACCGAGGTGTCAGGTCGGCAGATCGAGCTCGAGACCCTGGCGCTGGTCGAGGCCGTCGTCGGCGCGGCCAGTGTGCCGGTCTCGGTCAAGCTCGGCCCGCACTACTCGGCCTTCGGCAACCTCGCACGGCAGTTGGCCGATGCGGGCGCTGCCGGCCTGGTGCTGTTCAACCGGTTCTACCAACCCGACATCAACCTGGAGACGCTGGCGGTCGGACCGCACCTGGTGCTGTCGACCTCCGACGAGCTCCGCTTGCCGCTGCGCTGGTGCGCGATCCTGCACGGCCGGATCAGCGCGTCCATCGCGGCGACCACCGGCATCCACACCGGAGCGGATCTGGCC
>JBKHDS010000022.1:0-14355 GCA_046541215.1 Nitriliruptoraceae bacterium | reverse complement strand
ACCGCCGCCGCGGGGTTGTTCAGCTCATGGGCGATACCGGCGGCGAGCTCACCCAGCGTGGCCATGCGCGCGGACTCGACCAGCTCCAGCCGTGCCCCCTCGAGCTGGTGCAGCGCGGTCGCCAGCGAAGCGCGCTCACGGTCCAGCTCACGGTTCAGCTTGATCTTCTCGACCTGGAGCTGCTCGGCGCGTCGGAGCCGCCGCGCCAGCGCGCGGGCGGTCGCTGCGGCCATGGTCGCTCCGACGGCTGGTTCCACGCGCAGCGCGTGGTCGAGCTGTTCGATGCTGATGTGGACGACGATGACGTCGGTCGTGGCCCGGGCGGTGAAGAACGCCTGCCGCTGCTGGGTCAGCGACAGCAACCCCACGACCGGACCCGTCGAGGCGTGGTGCAACCGCAGCTCCCCGGCCTCGCTCGACCGGTCGAGCGCCACCGAACCCGACAGCACGACCATGACGCCGTCCACCCCGACACCCTGGTGGGTCAGCCGCGTGCCGGCCGGCAGCTCGAGCCGCGGTCGGCGGCCGAGTGCCCGGTCGAGCGCGGCGACGAGCCGTTCGGTCAGGGCGCGCTCGTCCCGCTCGAGGTCCCGCAGCAGCGAGCTCGTGGGCAGCTCCAGCGCCCGGTCGCCCTGGTCGAGGCGCGCCAGCCGCGGGTCGTGCGGGTCGCGCGTGCGCAGCCGGCGTGCCAGCTGCGAACGGGTGTGCTCGGCGACCCGGCCGGGCGGCCACGGCACCGGGATGACCGCCGCGAGGCGATCGGCGTCGATCGCCTCTGCGACGTCATCGAGCACCTCACGCTCGGTCACCAGGATCGTGCAGGCCCCACCTCCGCGCGGGTGCGCGTGGAGGGAGGCGATGCGCTCGTCGGCGGAGCGCTCGTCGTCGAGCATCAGCACCAGCCCGAGCGTCACCGCTGGGTCGAGGGCGCTCAAGGTGGTCTCGGGCTGGTCGGTGGCCACCACCTCGACGAGCGTCCCGAAGCTCTCCTCGAGCTGCTCACAGAGCTGGTCACGCAACGCACCGGCACGGCCGGCGACCAGCGCGCAGATGCTGGCGTGGCTCACAGCAGCCCCAGCCAGTCCCACACGGGCGGCATGACGGCGATCAGAAGCACCGCGCCCACGGCACCGATGGTCAGCCCGGTGGTGATCATGGCGCGCTGTGGGACCTCACCGGTGGCGTAGGCGATGGCGTTCGGCGGGGTGCTGATCGGCAGCGGCATGCCCAGCGAGCACGCCAGCGCGACCAGGACAGCGACGAAGACCGGGTCCAGCTCCAGCCCGAAGGCCAGGCTGAGCGCCAGGGGGATGAGGAGGTTGGCCGCTGCGGAGTGGGAGATCACCGAGGAGAGCGCCAGGCCCACCAGCACGAGCAGCGCGACCAGCACCAGGCCCGGGAGCCGGTCCCAGGCGACCAGTTCCAGCAGCCAACGGTCCAGGCCGGAGGCCCCCACGCCCAGACCGAGCGCGATGCCGCCGGCGACCAGCCACAGGACGTGCCACTGCAGGCCCTGGAGGTCCTTCGGCCCGAGCACCCCGGTGGCGAGCAGAGCCACGACGGGGAGGAACCCGACGGTGGAGGACGACAGCCCGTGGAGCGGCTCGGTGAGCCACAGCAGCACCGTCAGCCCGGCGACCGCCGTGAACAGCACCGCGGCCGGTGAGCGGTCGAAGCGGGCGTCGAGGTCGATGGCGATCTCGGTCCCGGCGGGGATGAAGCGCCGGGTCAGCAACCACCAGGCACCGAGCAGGACCACCAGCACGAGCGGGGTGGCCAGCAGCATCCAGTCGAGGAAGGAGACGTCGATGTCCTGGGCCGCGAGCTGGCCGAGCGCGATCGCGTTGGGGGGTGTGCCGACCGGTGTGCCCATGCCGCCGATGTTGGCCGCGAAGGGGATCGACAGGGCGAGCCCCGTCCGCACCTTGCCGGGGGGCAGGACGGCCAGGATCGGGAGCACGATCGCGAACATCGTCGCGGTGGTGGCCGTGTTGGAGACGAACATCGACAGAGCGGCGGTGATCAGCATCAGGCCCAGCACGGTGCGCCGGGCGCCGCCGGCGACGAAGGGACGCAGCAGCACGGCGGCGAGGTTGCGATCCAGGCCGAAGCGGGCCGCGCCATCGGCGATCAGGAACCCTCCGAGGAACAGGATGATGACCGGGTCCGCGAGGGTGGCGAACACCTCGCGGGCAGCCAGCGGCGGGTCCTCGAGGGCCACGATCGCCTGGTCGGTCAGCAGGAGCACCTGCAGGAGGATGACCAGGACCGCCGTCGCCACGAGCGGGATCGCCTCGGTGACCCAGAGCACGATCGCGAGCAGGAAGATGGCCAGCATGCGCTGCGCGGCCGGTTCCAGGCCGGGCAGGTCGAGGACCAGGACGGTGAGGAAGGCGGGGCCGCCGATGAGGAGGCCTCCCGCCTGGACCCGGGAGGGGCGCTCGAGCCTGGCAGCGGAGGCCACCTAGGCGCCGACGGTCGTCGACGGACCGGGTCGGTACGGCGTTGGCGGCACGGCAGGGCCTGACGGCTCGTGAACGTGTGGACGGACCAGGAGTCTACGACGGGCGTCGGTGCACGCCCCTGGACCCTGGACGTCGTTCGCAGCCCGCCCGCTGGCTACCGTAGCGCCGTGAGCGAGCGACCCATCCTCGAGCGCTCGATCAACACCGAGCGCGCCCTGACCCTTCCCCGTCCTCGGCTGCGGGGCCGTTCCCACCTGCTCGCGGCGCTGGTGACCGTGCCCGGCTCCCTGGTGTGGATCGTCCAGGCCCCCGCAGGGTCACGCCTGGGCATCGCGGCCTTCGGGATCGGTATGGCGGCGATGTTCACCTGTAGCGCCCTGCTGCACCTCAAGCGCTGGGACGCTCGGACCTACGAACGGCTGTTCCGCCTGGACCACAGCGGCATCTACCTCGCCATCGGGGGAACGGGGATCGCTCTGGCGCTGCTCGGGCTCGAGGACTGGCCCCGGGCGGTGCTGGTCGTGGGCATGGGGCTCGGCAGCCTGCTCGGGATCGTGGTGGAGTGGCTGCCCTTCGCGCCGCCCCGCGGCTTCAACCACGCGGTCTATCTCACCCTCGGATGGTTACCGGTCATCCTGCTGCCGTGGCTGTGGATGGCGACCGGGACCGTGACCATCGCGCTGCTGCTGGCCGGGGGCATCCTCTACACCGTCGGTGCGGTGGTGGTAGGGACCCGCCGACCGGATCCGTGGCCGACGGTGTTCGGCTACCACGAGATCTTCCACCTGTTCGTGATCGCGGCGGTCGTGGTCCACGCGATCATGCTCGCCCGTCTGCTCCCCGCGTGACCGTGGTGGGCCGCCGGTCCGGCCGGATCACGGCCGGCAGGGGCCAGGCGGCAGACCCGGTCCTCGCGCGGTGAGGGCCCCGGCGCCGCAGCTCCTGCCGTTCGGCCGCCAGCAGCACCCGGGTGCCGACGGTGGTCAGCACGCCCCACAGGACGACGGTGGCGAGCAGGTCCCAGGGGGGGGCCGGCCTGCGAGCGGCTAGCACGGTCAGGGTGTCGATGCCCAGGGCCAGCAGCGGGTCCACGGCGGCTCCTTCGGTGCGTGCGTGAGATCGTTGTCTCCACGGGACGACCGTACGAGCGGGGTGTGACAGCCGGACGGGACCTCAGGGCGCACCGGCCTCAGGGCGCGGCCAGGCAGCGTCCGGTCGCGCCGGTGACCCGTGGGGCGACGAGGATGGCGTCGAGTTCCTGGCGGTCCAGCGCGTAGGCGCTGGAGGGCTGGTCCGGGCTGACCGCGAACACGACCCCGACGACCTCGCCGGCAGCGGTCACCAGCGGCGCACCCGAGTCCCCGCGGCGGAGCTCGGCGGAGAGGAACAGCACCTCGCGCTCGGTGTCGGCCACCTCGTAGATATCCCGACCCACCGCGGTGCGCCGCTGCTGGACACGCGCCGGCGCGACCCGGGGCTGGGCCTGTCCGCCCGGGTACCCGATCACGGCCAACTCGTCACCGACCGCCGCCGTGCCCAGCGGCAGCGGGGTCTGCCCGAGATCCTCCACCGACACCAGCGCGAGGTCCCGGACGGGGTCGAACGCCACCACCCGGCCAGGACGCACCACCCCGTCGGGTCGCCGCAGCTCGACGCGCTCGGAGCCCGCGACCACGTGCGCGTTCGTGACGACCAGACCGGGGGCGACCGTGACACCCGATCCGTCGAAGCGGGCGCCGCACCCGCGGGCGCTCACCCGCACGGTGGACGCCGTCGCGCGCTCGACGACCTCCGGCTCGACGGCGAGCTCCTCGGGCGGCGGCCCGGCGGGCCGGACCGGCTCGAGCTCGGCGATGATGCGGGGGAAGGGACCGGCAGCGATCACCTCACGCAGGGTCGCGGTGATGTCGGGCGGCGCCGGCGACACCGCCGCCAGGAGACGGCTGGAGGCGGCGCCGCTGACCTGCCGGCCGAGCGGATCAGGCAGCGCCGCCGCCGCAGGGAGCGAGAGCCAGGCGAGGGCGGCGACCAGCACCATGCCGACGACCGAGCCTGCCACCCGATCCAGGGGCGCGAGCGACGACGCAGCGAGGCGCTCGCCGAGCGAGCGGCCGACGGTCGTGAACAGGAAGGTGACCGCGCCGAGGGTCGCGAGGAGCGCGACGATGGCCACGGCCAGCCGCCCCGTGGCCCCGGCCACCTCCGTGAGCTCCAGGGCGAGCGGCACGGTCCAGTAGCTCGCGCCGAGCCCCCCGATCAGCCCGAGCCAGACCGAGAGCCGAGCGATGAGCCCGGCCGACCAGCCCGAGACGGCCGCACCGATGAGCAGCAGCCCGAGCACGAGATCGATCAGGGTCACCGGTCACCGCACTGGACGGCCCGGGTCGCCGGGGTCGGGACCGGGGTGGGGGGAGGTCAGTCAGTTCGAGAAGGCGCGGCGACGCTCCTCACGCTGGAGGTAGTCGCTGAGGCGGCTGTGGAGCTTCGCGGCGGACAGTTCCGCCTGGGGGTGGTGTCCCTCGCGACGTGCGATCCACAGGCTGCGAAGCTCGCCCTCCCAGGTGGCGGTCTCGTCGAGGTCGAACGTCCACCCGGGGAACTCGGACTCGAGCCACGCGACCGCACGCTGGGTGGTCGTGCGCTCGGCGAGGGCGGTGTCGGTGCCGTGCTGACGGTCGGACATGATCGCCTCCAGGGTGCGGTCGGACGGGAGCGGCGCGACCAGTACCTGGTCAGGATACGGAGCGGGTGGGACAGCGGCCGCGCCGGGGATGGTCGCCCGACGGTGTTCGGTGCCGCCTGCTTCAAGGATGCACCTCCCGTCGGCCCGGTGCCGGGTATCTGCAGCACTCCGGCGCAGGCTGCGCTTCGCGGGGGCGACACGGGCCGGCGGGTGCGGCACCCGACCGGTGTGACCAGCGGCGCCGAAGCCCTACGCTGGTATGTCGCCGACAGGGAGCCACCGTGACGTCCGGACCCGAGCTGAGCTTCGTGCCGGGCGTGCTGGCGCCGGCCGCAGGCTGGTTCGCGTTGTGGGGCCCGGGAGCGGACGGGGCTCCCGGCTCGGCGCGGCCCCCGGTCGTCAGGAGCGGACTGCCGGTCGGCGTCGAGAGCCGCTGCCGGCTCCGGATCGCGGGTGATGCGGTCGTCGAGCGCGAGGTCCAGCGGCTGCCGATGCTCGCGACCGTCCGGGCTCTGGCGGCCCTGCCGGCCGGGAGCGAGCAGCCGGCGTGGGCACGGCCCAGCCCCTCGGTGCGCTTCTGGAGCGTGGTCGCCAAGCTCGGGCTCGAACTCGTCGCCGGCGGCCGTGCGTTGCCGTCGGCCGAGGTCACCGACGTGCCCGGCGAGCTGCGGGCGTTGTGGCGCGTGGCCGCGAGCGGGGACGACCGGCCGCGCCGCCTCGCCCAGCTGCTGCCGGCCGAAGCGGCCGCGGTCCCCACCCCGGGTGGCGGGAGCTGGGATCCCTACGAGCTGGTGCTCGCCTGCCTCGACGCGGTCGCGGACGCCTGCGCGCGCGAGGGGCGGCGTCCCGAGCTCGATCCGCGCCGACGCGGGCCACGCCGGCCCTGGGCGCAGATGTGGGCCGACGCCCTGACCGGGAGCGACCCCACCGTGGCGCAGCTGCGGGTCGCCGCCGAGGACCTCGCCGACGACGTGGCGGCCTGGGCCGATCCGGTGCTCGGCCGGACCCGCCGCACCGCCGCGCGGCTGCGGCTGACGCTGGTACCACAGGCCACGCCTGACGACGCCGACGACGGGCTCGTCGCCACCGAGCCGTGGACGCTCAAGCTCGGGCTCAGCGCCTCCGATGACCCGCGCCAGGGGGTGGACGCCGCACAGGTGTGGGCGTCGGGCGGGGAGCCGCTCGCGGTCGGTGGCCGCACCGTCGGCGATCCGGAAGCGGCGCTCGCCGTCGGGCTCGCCAGCGCCGCGCGTCTGTTCGCACCCCTGGACCGTGCCCTGGACGAACGCCGGCCGACCGCCGTCGAGCTCACGCCGGAGGAGGTCGCCACGCTGCTCGGGGACGGCCGGGCCGCCCTCGGTGCCGCCGGCGTGGTGGTGGAGCTGCCCGGCTCGCTGGCGGACGCCGGGACCCGTGAGCTGCGGCTGCGGGTGCGCATCGGCAGCACGGCCGCGGGCCCGCCGCGCACGGCGACCGACGACGGTCTCGCGCTGGCCAGCCTGACGGACCTCAGGTACGAGGTGGCGCTGGGCGACGACACGCTGACCAGCGAGGAGTTCCATCGCATCGTCGATCTCAAGGCCCCGCTGGTGCGCTGGCGCGGACGGTGGGTGCGCGTCGATCATGGCGAGACCGACCGCATCGCCGCACTCGCCGGCCGGACCGCCGCCCTGCGCCTGACCGAGGCCCTGGCCGCCGCCCTGTCGGGGACCCACCACAGCCGCGAACTCGGGCCGGTCCCGGCGGTCGCCGACGGGGAGCTGCTCGCCCTGCTGGAACGGCTGCGCGGCGCCGACGCACCCGCCGCGGCCCGCATCGTCGGGATCGCGGGGGAGCTCCGCCCCTACCAGCAGCGCGGGGTCGCATGGCTGCAGCGGCTGAGCGAGCTCGGCATGGGTGGGGTGCTGGCCGACGAGATGGGTCTCGGCAAGACCCTGCAGGCCATCGCGCTGCTCACCTCCCGGCCGCAGGACCGACCGCATCTGGTGGTGTGCCCGACCTCGGTGGTGGGCAACTGGGAGCGGGAGCTGGCGCGCTTCGCTCCCGGGGTCGAGGTGGTGCGGCACCACGGCACGGACCGCGCGGTCACCTCCCGGGCGTTCCGCCCTGGGGCGGTGGTGGTGACCTCCTACGCCCTGCTCCGGCGCGACCTCGGCCTGCTCGAGGACGCGACCTGGGATGTGGTGGTCCTGGACGAGGCGCAGCAGATCAAGAACCCGTCCTCCAAGGGCGCCCGTGCCGCCCGAGCACTCACGGCCCGGACCCGGGTCGCGATGACCGGGACCCCGCTCGAGAACCGTCTCTCGGAGCTGTGGGCGATCATCGACGTCACCAACCCGGGGCTGCTGGGCTCCCAACGCGCCTTCACCGAGCGCTACGGCGTGCCGATCGAGCGCTGGCACGACCAGGAGGCGGCCGGACGGCTGCGCCGGCTGATCGCGCCCTTCGTGCTGCGGCGCCGCAAGGACGACCCCGAGGTCGCCGTGGACCTGCCGGCCAAGCAGGAGCTGACCGTGACCTGTGGGCTCACCCGCGAGCAGGCTGCGCTCTACCAGGCGACCGTCGAGGAGGCGTTCGGCTCCGACGCGCTCGGGGGGACCTCCTTCGAGCGGCGCGGACGCATCCTCGCGCTGCTCACCGCGCTGAAGCAGATCTGCAACCACCCACGGCAGTACCTGCGGGACGACGGGGCGCTCGCGGGCCGCAGCGGCAAGCTGGCACGGGCTACCGAGCTGCTCAGCGAGCTGGTCGACGCCGGTGACCGGGTACTCGTGTTCACGCAGTACCGCGAGATGGGCGCCCTGCTCGCGGAGCACCTCGAGGACCGGCTCGACCTGCCCGAGGTCCCGTTCCTGCACGGTGGCCTGTCCCTGCCCGCCCGCGACGAACTGGTCCGACGCTTCCAGGAGGACGACGACGCGCCCCCGGTGCTGCTGGTCTCCCTCCGCGCCGGCGGCACCGGGCTGAACCTGACCCGCGCCTCCCACGTGCTGCACTTCGACCGGTGGTGGAACCCCGCGGTCGAGGACCAGGCCACCGACCGGGCGCACCGCATCGGACAGCGCCGGACGGTGACGGTCCACCGCCTGGTGACGGCCGGCACGCTCGAGGAGCGCATCGACGAGCTGCTCGGCCGCAAGCGTGCCCTCGCGGATGCGGTGGTGGGCAGCGGTGAGGCCTGGGTGACCGAGCTCGACGACGATGCGCTGCGCGAGCTCGTGGCGCTCTCCAGCGACCATCTCGAGATCAGCGATGACGAGGAGGAGCGCGGGGAGGAGGCCGGCGGTGACGGCAGCGTGCCGGACCGGCCCCACCTCGTCGCCATCCCGGGGGGTCGCCGATGAGCGTGCCGGTGTCAGGGGTCGGGGTGCGCCACTGGTGGGGCGATCGGTTGCTCGCGCTGCTGGACGACACCGGGGCGGCCGCCGCACGAGCGGTCCAGCGCGGTCGCGCTCTCGCGCGACGCGGCGCCGTCGAGGAGGTCACCCTGCGGCCGGGACGGGTCACCGGCACGGTCCTGGAGGATCGAGCGGCCCCGATCGAGGTCGAGATCGGCTGGCCGGTCACCGACGAGGCGGGCTGGGAGCGGGCGGCCGAGCGGCTCGGCCGGCGGCTGCGTCCGATCGCGGCGCTGCTGGAGGGAGGGCTCACCCCGGTCCTGGTCGAGGAGCTCGCCGCAGCCGGCATCGAGCTGCTCCCCGATGTCGCGGCGCTGGCCCCCCGCTGCGGGTGCGGGGCGAGCCCGTCCTGGTGCCGGCACGCGGCGGCGCTCCACACCGTGGTCGCGACCCGTCTCGACCGGGACCCGATGCTGCTGCTCGAGCTCGGCGGTCGCACCCGGGATCAGCTCCTCGCGGCGCTGCGCGGAGTGGTCCCGGCCGCTGCCGTCAGCGCGGAGCACCGGCCAGGACCGGTGGCCGGCGACCTCGATGACCTCGAGGTCCACCCGCGCCCGGTGCCGCACCCCGCGCACCTGCTGCACCAGCTCGGCCCGCCCCCCGGGGTCGAGGACCCGGCGCCGCTGGAGGCGCTCGTCACCCGCGCCGCCGCGACCGCCTGGCAGCTGGCGGCGGGCGACGGTGCTGAGGCGGCGGACGAGGCGGCGCTGCTGTCCGAGCTGCGCGCCCAGCGCGTCGCCACCGTCGCCTCCCTCGCGCAGGTGCTCGGGTGGGACCCCGAGGTGGTCGATCGCGGTCTCGAGGCGTTGTTCGAACGGGGCGAGGTCCTGCGCACGGGGTCGGGGGAGCGCACCCGGTACCGGGCGAGCTCCGGCTGATCGCCGCTGACGCGGCCTACAGCCAGATCGCGGGCACCTCGACGTGGCGGGAGCGCAGGTACTCCCCGAGCCCCTTCGCCTGGGGGTCGGGGCGGACCGCGGAGGCCACACCCTCCCCGAGCAGGCCCCGGACCACGAGGTTCACCGCCAGCAGGCGCGGCAGGGGGTGGACCTCCAGGTCGAGCTCCTGCGCTTCGGGCAGCAGCCGGCGGGCCGCCTCCTCCGAACCCGCCACCTCCAGCAGCCAGCCGTACTGGTGCGGCTCACGCACCCACAGCCCGGCGTTCGCGTCACCGCCCTTGTCGCCGGACCGGGCCCCCACGAGGCGGCCGAGCGGCGCCCTCACGCGTGGCCCCGCGGGTGGCGGCTGGATCGGCGGCTCCGGCGGCAGGGTCACCGGCGCGGCGTGCGTGGTCGGAGGATCGGTGAGGGTGACCTCGCGACCGTCGGGCAGCGTCACCACCTCGGGGACCACGGCGGCGTCGACCAGCCCCGGCCAGTACCGGCCGAAGGGCTCGGCGTCGCTCGGCGGCCCGGTCAGGGCGAAGCCCGGGTAGCTCGCGAGACCGATCGCGACGCAGGCGTCCCCGAAGGCGCGCCGTGAGACCGGCTCCGGGTCGTGGTGCTCGACCGTGACGGTCAGCGTCGCCACGGCCTGCGCGTTGGTGGGGGCGTCCTCGCGGTCGGTGCGGGTGAGCTCGAGGTGGACCCGGTCCAGGGCATCCAGGTCGACCCGGTGGCGCAGCTGGCGCTCGACGAGCGCGGCCTTGGCCTCGATGTCCAGGCCGGTGAGCAGGAAGGTGGCGCGGTTGCGGTACCCGCCGAGGGTGGTGACCGCCACCTTGCGGGTCGGCGGAGGGGGCTCCCCACGCACGCCGTGGATGCGGACCCGGTCCGGCCCCTGAGGCGTCAGCTCGACGCTGTCGAGCCGGGCGGTGGCATCCGGGCCGAGGTAGCGCGCTCCCTCGACCTCGTACAGCAGCTGAGCGGTGACCGTGCCGACGGTGACCATCCCGCCCGTACCGGGGTGCTTGGTGATGACGCTCGTACCGTCGGCGTGCACCTCGGCGATCGGGAACCCGACGTGCTCGAGCCCGGGCACCTCGGTGAAGAAGGGGTAGTTGCCGCCGGTGGCTTGGGCGCCGCACTCGATGACGTGGCCGGCGATCATCGCCCCGGCGATGGGGTCGTGTTCGTCGGGGCTCCAGCCGAACCGCCACAGCGCCGGGCCGACGACCAGGCTCGCGTCGGTGACGCGGCCGGTGACCACGACATCGGCGCCGGCGTGCAGCGCGGCCGCGATCCCGCGGGCGCCGAGGTAGGCGTTGGCCGTGAGCGGTGGGACGGGTCCGGACGGCAGCGGCGCGCCGGTCCGGGCGTGCCGCGGGTCCTGGCCGGTCTCGCGCAGCGCCTGGAGCCGGGGCAGGAGGTCGTCACCGGCGACCTGGGCGATGCGCGGGGTGCGCCCGAGCTCGGCTGCGAGGTCACCGAGCGCGCGCGTGAGGCCGGCCGGGTTCAGGCCGCCCGCGTTGACCACGATGCGCACCCCCCGGTCGAGGCAGGGCACGAGCAGGTCACGGGCCTGGCGCAGGAAGGTGCGCGCGTAGCCGGTGTTCGGGTCCCTCTGGCGCGTACGCCACAGGATCAGCATGGTCAGCTCGGCGAGGTAGTCCCCGGTCAGCACGTCCAGGGGGCCGCCCTCGACCAGTTCGGCCATCGCCTCGAAGCGGTCACCGTAGAAGCCGGACCCGTTGCCGACCCGCAGCGGCGTGTCCATGCGGCACCTCCTCGCTCGCCAAGGCACGCGCGACCACGCTAGCCGCGACGGAACGTCGCCCCGTCATCCGTTCCGTTAGCTCGCGCGGGTAGGTCCCGCTTCCCACGGTCCTCGGTGAGGTGGCTGATAGCCTCGGCCTCATGAGCAACTCCAGCCACACCAAGCGCAGGCGAGGTGGGCGCCGCCGCGGCCGAGGTGGGGCGCTCGGCGGCGCCTCGGCGGCGCTCGTCGCCGTCCTCCTGGTGGCGGCTGCCGGTGCCGGGCTCGGTCCCGCTGGGTACGCGCAGGACCGCTCCTCGGGTGCGGTCGAACAGGACCTGGAGCAGGCCGAGCGCGAGGGCGAGGCGGTCGCGGAGGACCTGGGCGAGGTCCGTGCGGAGCTGTCCAGCGCGGAGGAGGATCTCGCCGCGGTGGGGGCGCGGCTCGAGGATGCCCGTGCCCGGCTGACCGCCGCGGAGGGCCAGGTGGCCCTCGCCGAGGCGGCGCTCGCCGACGCCGAGGAAGCCAGCGTCGCCGCGGACGAGGCGGCCACGCAGGCGGTGGAGCGCCTGGAGGACACCGAGCGGGCGCTGAGCGCCGAGGAGGCGGTGCTCGGTGACCAGCTCGTCCACACCTTCAAGTTCGGCACCTCCGGGGCCCAGGCCGGGGCGATGGCCCTGGAGATGCTGCGCCGGGCCGCCGACCCCAACGCCTTCGCGGTCGGGCTCAAGCAGCTCGAGACCGTCGTGGACGTGCAGGACCGAACCGTCGAACGCGTCGTCGAGCTGCGCTCGACCCGCCAGCGGCAGGCCGACGACGCCGCACATGCACGGGCAGCTGCCCTGCAGGCCGAGGACGATGCCGCGCGGACCCTGACGACGGTCGAGGAGCTGCGCGCCGCTGCGGCCGAGCTTGCTCTCGAGGTCGAGGCGGAGGAGGCCGCCCAGCAGCGCCTCGTCGCCGATCTGCGCCGTTCCGAGCAGGACGTCACCGCCACCCTCGCCCGGGTCGAAGCGCGGCAGGGCCAGCTCCGTGACGAGCTTGCCCGGAGCCGCGCCGCCGAGGAGGCGGCCCGTCGGGCCGCGGAGGAGGCCGCGCGGCGCGTCGCGGAGGAGGCGGCCCGACGGGCCGCGGAGGAGTCGGCGGGGACGAGCGGGGGCGCCGATGCCGAGGGGAGCGGTAGCGGTCGGCTCGGTCTGCCCGGAGCCGGTGGCGGACCTCCCATCGCCGGGTCGGTCTGCCCGGTCCAGGGCGCGGTCGCCGGCCGGGACTTCTCCAACGACTGGGGCTACCCGCGGTCGGGGGGGCGCACCCACGAGGGCAACGACATCTTCGCGGCCCGTGGCACGCCCATCGTCGCCGTCGCGGACGCCGTGATCGTGCGCTGGAACCCGCCGTCCGCCCCGACCGGCCTCGGCGGCATCACCGTCACCTACCGGACCGCGGACGGCAGCGAGTGGTACAACGCGCACCTCGACTCGGTCGCCGAGGGCATCGCCCCCGGGGTCCAGGTCGCGCGCGGACAGCCGATCGGTACGGTCGGCAACACCGGCAACGCCCGCACGACGCCGCCGCACGTCCACCTCGGTCGGCGCTACGCCGGGTCCTGGGTGAACCCCTGGCCGACGATCAGCCCGGCCTGCTGAGTCCTCAGGCCGCGTCCGGCAGCGTCAGCCGGGGTAGCACGACGTGCACGAGGGGCCCGATCCCGAGCGCGAAGGCGAGCGTGCCGGGGCCGACCGTGCCGCCCAGCAGCCACCCTGCGGCCAGCACGGTGAGCTCGAGCAGCAGCCGCGCGAGCCCCACCGGGACGCCGCGGCGGGCGAGTCCGGTCATGACCCCATCGCGCGGGCCCGGCCCGAGGCCGGCGCCGATGTAGTACCCGGAGCCGACCGCGAACAGCACCGGTCCGGCGAGCATCAGCACCCACCTCAACCACAGGTCGTCCGGGGTGGCGAGGAGGAGCAGCACGAGATCGATCACGAGCCCGATGATGAGCACGTTCAGCACGGTGCCGAGGCCCGGTCGCTCCCGCAGCGGGAACCACAGCGCGAGCACGAGGAGGCCGACCAGGATCGCGGTCGTCCCGATGGGGATCCCGCTGCGGCGCGACAGCCCCTGGTGCAGCACGTCCCACGGACCGAGGCCGAGATCGGCGGCGACCATGACCGCGATCCCGACCCCGCACAGCACGAGGCCCCCCAACAGGCGCGGGACGCGCCGGCGGAGCTCCTCGGGTCGGTGGTTCGCGCGCCGCGCCGCGCGCCCACCGGCGGGTGTGCCGTGGGGGTGGCTCGGGCCCGGTGTGGCCTCGCTCACCGAGCGTCGCGGGAGCGCAGCCACTCGTCGAGCTCGCGCTTCGAGCCCGCTAGTTCCTCGTCGATGAGCGCGGTGAGCTCCTCGTCGGGCGCCTCGTCCTCCGCGCGTGGTCGATCGGGGTGCAGCAGCCGGCGCCAGCGGCTCCACAGTGGCGGCAGGATGCTGGCGAGGATCCGATCGGAGCGGGCCATCTCCAGGAACGCCCGGCCGGCGGCGGAGGCGGGGACGTCCTCCTCCCCCTCGGGCACGCGCAGATCCACGCGCCACAGGCCGTCGGCCTCCAGCTCGCGCTCCGCTCCGAGGTGGTCGAACACCTCCAGCATCGCGTGGTTGCCGTCCAGCACGTAGTTGCGGAACACCTCGACGCCGTTGCTGCGCGCCCGCTGGGCGAGCGCTCCCAGCAGGATCGTGCCCGCTCCCTGGCCGTGGTAGGCGTCCGCGACGGTGATCGCGGCCTCGGCGACGTTCGGCTCGTACGGCTCGCGGATGTAGCGGCCGACGCCGACGCCGGGCACCTCCAGGTCGTCGAGGTCGAGGGCCACGATCGCCTCGTGGTCGACGTGGTCCACCTGGGTGAGGTAGTCCAGTTGCGCGTCGCTGAGCCGTTCGATGGGCGCGTGGAAACGCAGGTAGCGCGAGGCGGGGGAGAGCCTGGCGAGACCCTCGACGAGTCGTGCCCGGTCCGAGGGCCGGATCGAGCGCAGCAGGATGGGCCGGCCGTCGCGCAGCTGGGTGCGCTGGGACCACTCGCCCCGCTGCACCGCGGCGGGCGGCGGCGTGGGCTCGTGCGTGGGCTCGTGCGTGGGCTCGTTCGTGGGCTCGTTCGTGGGCTCGGGGGCGGGTTCGTGGCCGGACA
>JBKHDS010000021.1:0-14528 GCA_046541215.1 Nitriliruptoraceae bacterium | reverse complement strand
CGGGCGAGCTCGCCGCCTCCCTGGGGGTTCGACCCGGTGAGGGCCTCGCCCGAGCCGAAGCGGCGCATCGGCTCGAGCGTGTCGGGCGCAACGAGCTCGCCGAACCACCGGCGCGTTCCCGGCTCGCCCTGTTCCTCGCGCAGTTCAAGAGCCTGCTCATCGTCATCCTCATCGTCGCCGGCGGTCTCGCCGCCGCGGTCGGCGATCTGAAGGATGCGGTGGTGATCGGCGTCGTGCTCCTGCTCAACGCGACGCTGGGCTACGTCCAGGAGGCCAGAGCCGAGCGGTCCGTCGATGCGCTGCGTCGGATGCTCACGACCCGGGCGCGGGTGCGACGCGATGGCCGGCTCGTGGACGTCGACGGGGCCGAGCTGGTCCCAGGCGACGTCGTGCTGCTCGAGGCCGGGGACCGGGTCCCGGCGGACGGCCGCCTGCTCGTCGCCACGACCCTCGCGGTGGACGAGTCGTCGCTCACCGGCGAGTCGACGGCGGTCGACAAGCGCGTCGAGGTGGAGGACCTCAGCGAGGACGCCCCCGTCGCCGACCGCGCGACGATGCTGTGGATGAACACCACGGTGGTGCGCGGGCGCGGCGAACTGCTGATCACGGCCACCGGCATGAGCACCGAGATCGGCTCGGTGGCGGAGCTGCTGTCCAGCGCCGAGACTCGGCCCACCCCGCTCCAGCGGCAGATCGACGCCCTGGGCCGGCGGCTCGCGGCGATCGCCGGTATCGCGGTGGGGCTCGTCCTCGCCATCTCGCTGCTCCAGGGCGACCGCCTCGCCGACGCCGCGCTGGACGCGATCGCGCTCGCGGTCGCCGCGATCCCGGAGGGACTTCCGGCCGTGGTGACGCTGACGCTCGCGGTCGGCACGGCCGGGATGGCCCGTCACAACGCCATCGTCAAGCGCCTGCCGTCGGTGGAGACGCTCGGGTCGACCGACGTGGTGTGCACCGACAAGACCGGGACGCTGACCCGCAACGAGATGACCGCCCGGGTGCTGTGGCGCGCCGGACAGCGCTTCGAGGTCACCGGCGAGGGCTACCGCACCGAGGGGCAGGTGCAGCCGGAGCCGGGGCCGATGCCCGCGGCCACGGCGGCGATGGTGCGGTGCAACGATGCGGACGTCGAGGACGGGGAGGTGGTCGGCGATCCGACCGAGGGCGCGCTGCTGGTCCTCGCCGCGAAGCTGGGCGCGGATGTCGCAGCGCTCAGACGCGAACCCCGCCGCGACGAGCTGCCCTTCGACGCGGCGACGAAGCTCATGGCGACCGTCCACGATGGCCCGGAGGGCGGGACGAGCGTGGACGTCAAGGGCGCCCCCGACGTGGTCCTGCAGCGCTGCACGCGCGTGGCAGGCCCCGAGGGCGTCGAGCCGATGGACGCGACGTGGCAGGCACGCATCGAGGAGGCAATCGGCGAGTTGGCGGAGGAGGGACTGCGCACGCTGGCCGTCGCGACCCGCCACCTCGAGGTCAGCCCTGATGCTGCCGCACCGGCTGCGGAACTGGTCGCCGAGCTGACCTTCGAGGCGATCGTGGGCATCGTCGACCCACCGCGACCGGGGGTGGTCGATGCGATCGCGCTCGCGCACCGCGCCGGTGTGCAGGTCAAGATGGTGACCGGCGACCACCCGGCCACCGCTGCGGCGATCGCCCGAGAACTCGCCATCCCCGGCACGACCGTCACGGGCGCCGACCTTGACGGGATGGACGATGAGGCGCTGCGGGAGCGGATCGAGGACATCGGGGTGTGCGCCCGCGTGTCACCGCACCACAAGGTCCGCATCGTCACCGCCCTGCAGGAGCGCGGTCACACGGCGGCGATGACCGGGGACGGGGTCAACGATGCGGCGGCGCTCAAGCGCGCGGACATCGGCGTGGCGATGGGCATCAGCGGCACGGAGGTGACCAAGGAGGCCGGCGACCTCGTCCTGGCCGACGACGACTTCACGACGATCATCACGGCCATCGAGCGAGGACGGACGGTCTACGACAACATCGTGTCCTTCGTACGCTTCCAGCTCGCGACCAACATCGGCGCGATCCTCACGATCCTGGGCGCGCGACTGCTCGGCCTTCCGACCCCGTTCACCCCGATCCAGATCCTGTGGGTGAACCTCATCATGGATGGCCCACCGGCGATGGCGCTCGGGGTGGACCCGGCCCGTCCCGACACCATGGATCGGCCGCCGCGCGACCCGCAGGCGCAGATCCTCGACCGCGACCGTTTCCTCCGGCTGCTGCTGTCGGGGGCGGTGATGGCCATCGGCACCCTCACGCTCTTCCGCTGGGGGCTCGAGACCCAGCCGGACGACGACGGGGCCTTCGCCATCACGTTGGCGTTCACGACCTTCGTGCTCTACCAGTTCTTCAACGCGGTCAACGCCCGGGTGGAGACCACCACGGTCTTCTCGCGTCACACGCTGCGCAACGGCAAGCTGTGGGGCGCGCTGGGGGGTGTCTTCATCCTCCAGATCGCCGCCGTGCACCTCCCGCCGCTGCAGACGGTGGTCGACACGGTGCCGCTCAGCATCGAGCACTGGCTGCTGGCGGGCGTCATCGCATCCTCGGTCCTGGTGGTGGAGGAGTTGCGCAAGCTCCTCGTGCGTCGGCGGTGACGGCGCCGGCCCCGGCGGTGACGACGCAGCCGACGGTGGTGGGCGTTCGCGATCGCGTCGTCGCCGCGCCGGGGTGTGTTCGCCCGTCCCGGCCGGTCAGCGGTAGGTTCCCGACCCCAAGCGAGCGTGGCGGAACTGGCAGACGCGCTGGCTTTACCAACCTGCATGGCCTCCTGCGCAAGGCGCTGGTCGATGCGGTCAAGCGCGGGAGAGTCAGGCGCAACGTCGCGGACCTCGTCGAGGCTCCGGGATCCGAGCGGCCGACCCACCGATGGTGGTCACCGGAAGAGCTCCGCGCCTTCGTCACCCACGTCCGTGGCGACCGGTTGTACGCCGCCTGGCTGCTGTTCGTGACGACCGGGATGCGTCGCGGTGAGGTTGCCGGCCTCGCCTGGGACGACACCGATCTGCGAACCGGCGTGCTGACCGTCAACTGGCAGCTCGGCGTCCTCGACAGCAAGGCCACCTTCAAGCCGCGCCCGAAGAGCAAGGCCGGTGCCCGAACGATGTCGCTTGACCCCGCGACCGTGGAGAGCCTCCGGGAGCATCGCCGACACCAGCTCGAGGAGCGCATCGCCGCCGGACCGATCTGGCGGGACGAACAGACGGACCACCTCGGGACGTCGCGAACCGGACTCGTGTTCACCTGGGAGGACGGCAGCCTCATCCACCCCGAGCGGTTCTCCACATGGTTCCGTCGACACTGCTCGGAGGCAGGGCTGCCAACGATCCGGCTCCACGACGTGCGGCACTCCTACGCCTCGGCCGGTTTGGCCAACGCAGCCGGTTGGCACGAGGTCAAGATCATCAGCGAGCGGCTCGGTCACGCGAACGTGGCGATCACCATCGACACCTACAGCCACGTGCTGCCCGCTGCCGACGCTGCCACCGCGCACACGCTGGCGAAGCTGATCCTGGGTGGTCCCTGATCTCGGCGACCGAGCGAGCGCCAGGCGGGCGTTGCCGCACGACCACCGAGGCGGTACCGTATCTTATCGGATACGCTTGAGCTGGAGATCCCGCGATGGCAACGATGCTGCTCACCCGAGCGCGAGAAGACGCCGGGTTGTCGAAGGCCGAGCTCGCGCGCCGCGCACACACCTCGCGCACGACCCTGTCGGCCTACGAGCACGGCTCGAAGACCCCGACGGTGACGACCCTCGAGCGGCTCATCGGGGCCGCCGGCTACGACCTCGCGCTGCAGCCGAGGCCGTCGTTCGCCGTTGCCGGGGAGCATCGAGGCGCGCCGGTCCTCGTCCCGAACCAGCTACCAGCCCTTCCTCCGGCCCAAGCGCTCGCCCGTATCGAGCTCCCGCTGCACCTGGAGTGGTCGAGCGGCAACCGGACGAAGGACCTCGCGGTCCGGGATGAGCGCATCCGTGTCTACGAGCTCGTGCTCCGGGAAGGCACGCCCGACGACGTCCTCCGCTACGTCGACCCGACCCTGCTGCTGGACGCGTTCGAGGAACTCAACCTCCCGGCGGCGATCCGAGCCGCATGGCAACCCGCCCTTGCCCGGTGGCGGGGACGGTGATCGACGAGATCCACGTCGAGGTCGCGCGCGTCTTCTTCGCGCTGCCCGAGTCGGCCGGGTACGCCGTCGGAGGCGGGGTCGCCGCCCTCGCACACGACATCGTCAACCGAGCGACCGACGACCTGGACCTGTTCACCGACCGACGTCGGGTGCACACCCGTCCACTCGACGCAGGAGAAGCACTCGAGCTCGCGGCACGGGACCGAGGCTGGGGCGTCCAGTGGGTCCGCCGCTACCCGGACTACGCCCGCCTACAGGTCACCACCGAGGACGCGTCGCTCCTGGTCGACCTCGTCCTCGAGACGCTCGAACTCCCTCCGACGCTCACCATCGTTGGACCGACCGTCGCGGAGCAGGACGTGGCGGTTGGCAAGCTGATCGCCCTGTTCGACCGCGCCGAGGCCCGCGACTTCGTGGACGTCTTCGAGTTCTGCCGACGATACGAACCGGCCCTGCTGCTCGAGCTCGCCGCGCACAGGGACCCGGGCCTCGGCCCACGACACCTCGCCGAACGGCTTCGCCGGATCACCGAACAGCTGACTGCAGCGGATCTCCCCGACGGCTACCAGACCCGATTCGAGGAGATCCGGCGCTTCTACGTCGACTGGCAGGCGACCCTCCTGCGGTGACGCGGCGCTCGACGAGCGACCGCCGAGGGCGGGCCCGTCCGAGCCTCGTCCCCGGATCTACGTGTCCAAACCGTGTCCAAACTTCGGTCACGCCGTCACGGCGCATGACGCGCGTTCTCGCGTTCTGCCTGGTCAGCGGTAGGTTCCCGACCCACGCGAGCGTGGCGGAACTGGCAGACGCGCTGGGTTTAGGTCCCAGTGGGCCGAGAGGCCTGTGGGGGTTCGAGTCCCCCCGCTCGCACCCCTCGGTGCCCCGGCCCGACGCGCCGGCTCGACCGGCGTGGCACCCGCGAGCCTCGACGCCGTCGTTCGGCCGTAGCACGCCCCTTGCGTCCGTCCGTCCTTGGGGCACATGGTGGAGCGAGAGCGCCCGCTGTGGCGACGGGGCGGGATCGTCCCACGGCCTCGGGATGTACCTGCGCTTCGGCGCCATGATCCTGACGGCGATGGTCGTCATGTACTGGACGATGTTCGTGAGCTCCTGGGAGCTCAGCCACGTCCGCTTCAGCCAGAGCCGGCTCTTCATGACGCTCACCATGGGTGGGAGCATGGGGCTGGTCATGCTCGCCTGGATGTTGCACATGTACCGGAACACGAAGGCGAACATCGCCGTCGTGGCGGCCAGCATCCTGCTGTTGGTGGTGGGGGTCACCTTGGACCGCAGCCAGGCCACCGTGGAGGACACCGCGTTCATGCGGGCGATGATCCCCCACCACTCGATGGCGATCACCCGGTCCGAGCGCGCGGAGATGACCGACGTGCGGGTCTGCGAGCTCGGGGTCGAGATCAGCGAGGCCCAGCGACGCGAGATCGCGGAGATGGACTGGCTCATCGAGGACATCGCCCGCAACGGCATCGCGGCCACCGCGGAGGAGGCTGAGGCCCGCGCCGTTCCGGGCTTCGACGAGCCGGCGGCCCGCGACTGCCCCGGTGGCCTCGAGGGCGTGCCCCGGCAGGAGCCTGCGGGCTGACCGGCGAGCCGGGCCGGTACCGTCCGGGCGATGCGCACCACCCACCCGGACCCGTTACCGGTCGCTGCACCACGGCAGCGGCCCGGCCGCCCATGAGCGCGGCGGACCCCGGCGCGGCGGCGCTGTCGGCGGGGACGTCGCAGCGGCAGCGGGAGCGCTCCGGACTGCTGCTCGCCACCGTGTCCGCGGCCGCCTTCGGATCCTCGGGACCGATGGGCAAGGCGCTGATCGACGCCGGCTGGTCCCCGGCCGCGGCGGTGCTGTTGCGGCTCGGGGGCTCGGCCGTGCTGCTGCTCGTGGTCGCGGTGCTGCTGGAGCGTCGCCGGCTCCGGCTCGACCGGGCGCGCGCGAAGGTGCTGGTGATCTACGGTGTCGTCGCGATGGCCGGCGTCCAGCTCTCCTACTTCAACGCGGTTCGCACCCTGGACGTCGGGGTGGCACTGCTGCTGGAGTACCTCGCTCCCGTGCTGCTGCTCGCCTGGAGCTCCCTCCGAACCCGGCAGCGACCTCCGCTGCCGACCCTGGCTGGGGCCACCCTCACGCTCGTGGGGCTCGTGCTGGTGCTGGACCTGGCCGGCGCGCGCGACGTCGACCCCGTCGGGGTGGCCTGGGGCCTGAGCGCGTCGATCTGCCTCGCCGGGTACTTCACCCTGTCCGCACGGCAGGACGCCGATCTGCCTCCCCTGGTGATGGCCGCCGGGGGGACCCTCGTCGGTGCGCTGACCCTGCTGCTCGCGGGGCTGCTCGGCGTCGTGGACCTCACGGCCACGACGGACGATGCCGTGCTCGCCGGAACGGCGGTCAGCGTGCTCCTGCCCGCCGCGTGGCTCGTGCTGATCTCGACCTCGACCGCGTACCTGACCGGGATCGCCGGGGTGCTGCGGCTCGGGGCGCGCTCGGCATCCTTCGTGTCGCTGTCGGAGGTGCTGTTCGCGATCCTGGTCGCCTGGCTGGTGCTCTCGGAACTGCCGGGGCCGATCCAGCTGGTCGGCGGCGCGAGCATCCTCACCGGGATCGTGCTCATCCAGCGCGACGAGCGCGGCGCGCCGGAGCTCACCCCGCGAGCGACGTGAGACGGCGCACCCCCTCCGCGAGCACCTCATCCGGCTTGCAGAAGGCGAAACGCACGAGGGACCGCACCGGCACGGGGTCCGCCACGAAGGCCGCGACCGGCACCCCGGCGACACCGATCGCCTCCGGCGCCCACCGGCAGAAGGCGTCCGCGTCCTCCCAGCCGAGCGCGGCGACGTCGGCGGTCACGAAGTAGGTGCCCGCCGCCGAGGTGGTGGGCAGCCCGACCCCGCGCAGACCCTCGACCAGCAGGTCGCGGCGGCGCCGGTGCACCGTGGCGACCTCGGCGAACACGTCGTCGGCAGCCTGCAGTGCCACGGCGACCGCGTGCTGCAACGGGGTGCCGCCGGCGAAGGACAGGAACTGCTTCGTCGTTCGCACCGCGGCGGTCAGCGGGGACGCCGCGACCGCCCAGCCGATCTTCCAGCCGGTGCAGGAGAAGGTCTTGCCGGCGCTTGAGATCGTGATGGTCCGCTCGCGCATGCCCTCCCGGGTCGCCAACGGCACGTGGGCGCCCTCGTAGACGAGGTGCTCGTACACCTCGTCGGTCACCGCGACGACGTCGTGCGCGACGCACAGTGCCGCGATGGCGTCCAGTTCCGTCTCGGAGAGCACCAGCCCCGTCGGGTTGTGCGGCGAGTTGAGCAGCAGCACCCGCGTCCGGTCGGTGAAGGCGCCTGCCAGCCGGTCCAGGTCGAGCGTCCAGGGGCCGCGCACGAGCGCGTCGCCGTCCGCGGCGTCGAGCGGGGTGGCCGGCGGGGTGAGCGGGACCCGCACCACCCGGGCCCCGGCCATGGCCAGGACCGCCGGGTAGGCGTCGTAGGTCGGCTCGAGGACGACGACCTCGTCGCCCGGTTCGCACAGCGCGAGCAGGCTCGCCGCGACCGCCTCGGTCGCCCCGAAGGTCACCGTCACCTCGGTGTCCGGGTCGACCCCCACCCCGTACCACCGCTGCTGATGCCGGGCCACGGCGGCCCGGAGCGCCGGGATACCGGGGCCTGGGGCGTACTGGTTATGCCCCGCGTCCAGCGCCGCGTGAGCCGCAGCCAGCACCTGGCTCGGTGGGTCCTCGTCCGGGAAGCCCTGCCCGAGGTTGACCGCCTCGTGCGCGATCGCCAGAGCGGTCATCTGCGAGAACACCGTCGTCCCGAAGGACCGCAGACGCGGGACGAGCGGCCCACCCTCACGTGCCGCCATCGGCCCCTCCTCGGCTCGCTCCTGCCGCGCCTGGACGCGGCCAGCGGCGCCGAGGCTACGGGGCCTGACGTCCAAGGGACACCCCCGCAGCCGGGACCGGCCTGCCGTAGGCTCCCGGCTCCCGACGCCCCGCGGCCGCACCCACGGAGCCAACCATGACGATGCTGACCCCGGTCAGCGAGCACGACCTGCTGCTGTTCTGGATCCAGCTCGTGCTGCTGCTGCTCACCGCCCGGACGCTGGGTAGCCTCGCCCGCCGCTTCGACCAGCCGCGGGTCGTCGGCGAGCTGACCGCCGGCGTGGTCCTCGGGCCGACGGTCTTCGGTCGCCTCTTCCCGGACCTCGCGGCGTGGGTGTTCCCGGGGGATGAGGCCGTCAGCGCGCTCCTGCTCGCCGTGGCCTGGCTCGGGATCGTCCTGCTGCTCGTGGTGACCGGCTTCGAGACCGACCTCGGGTTGCTACGCCGGCTCGGCCGGCCGGCCGTGGCCCTGTCCACCGGCAGCCTGGTCGTGCCGCTCGTGCTCGGGTTCGGGCTCGGCTGGGTCATGCCGATGACGTTCTGGGGCGGTGAGGCCAACCAGGTCGGGTTCGCGCTGTTCATCGGGGTGGCCCTCAGCATCTCCGCCCTGCCGGTGATCGCCAAGATCATGGTCGAGATGAACCTCATGCGGCGCAACGTCGGGCAGCTGACGATCGCGGCCGGGATGGCGAACGACCTCGTGGGCTGGCTGCTGCTCGGCGTGCTCGTCGGCATCTTCACGGGCGAGTCAGTCGACCTCGGTGCCCTCGCGATCACCGTGGTCAGCATCGTGGCGTTCCTCGTGCTCGGGCTCACGCTCGGGCAGCGGGGAGCGGACCGCCTGCTGCGTGGCGCGCGGGCCGCTGGCGGGTTCGGAGGGGCGCTATCGGCGACGCTGCTGGTGGTGTTCGCCTTCGGGGCCATCACCCAGGCGCTCGGCGTCGAGGCGGTGCTCGGCGCCCTGATCGCCGGGATCGTGCTCGGCCGGTCCCGCTACCAGCGCCAGGACGTGAAGCGCTCCATCGAGGTCCTCAGCAACGAGGTGTTCGCCCCGATCTTCTTCGCCACCGCCGGGCTGTACGTGGACCTGGCGGTCCTGCTCGAGCCCGAAGCGCTGCTGTGGGCCGGCATCGTGCTGCTGGTCGCCGCCTTCGCCAAGCTGTTCGGCTCCTTCGCGGGCGGCCGTCTCGCCGGCCTGTCCCGGATGGAGAGCCTGGCCGCCGGCATCGCGCTGAACGCCCGTGGCGCGATGGAGATCGTGCTCGCCACCATCGGCCTGTCGCTCGGTGCGCTGAACGAAGCCTCCTACGCGATCATCGTCCTGCTCGCCGTCGCCACCTCGATGGCCGCCCCGCCGCTGCTGCGCCCGGTGCTGCGGCGGGTCCAGCCGGCCGAGGAGGAGGCCGAGCGGCTCCGACAGGAGGAGCAGCTCTCCCGCAGCGTCGTCGCCGACGCCGGCAGCGCGCTGCTGCCGACCCGGGGTGGCCTGAACTCGGTCGTGGCCGCAAAGGTGCTCGACGCGCTGCTGCAGCCGAGCTCGAACGTCACGATCCTGTCGGTGCGCGAGCGCGGCGGGGCGTACGTTCCCGAGCTCGATCCGGTGCGTGAGGCGCTCGCACACCGGCTCACCGACCTGCGCATCGAGACCCGCCAGGACGACCCGGCGGTCTCCATCCTGCGGGAAGCCGGCATGGGCCACCGGCTGCTCACCCTGGGCCTCAACGACGACTACGCCGGCTCCCACCAGCTGTCGGAGCCGATCCAGGCCGTCATCGGACAGACGCCGGTCCCGCTCATGCTCGTCCGGCGGGGCGCGCACGTGCACAGCCCCCAGGAGCTCGACGGGCGGGAGTTCCGCCGCATCCTGCTGGGGGTGACCGGGACCCTGCCCGGCCGGGCAGCCGAGGAGGTCGCCTTCCGCCTCTCGGTGGCCTACGACGCGCAGGTGCTCGCGGTGCACGTCGTGACCCGCGGGGAGCAGGCGAACGCGTTCTCGCCGGCCGTGGAACGGCAGCTGGCCCGGGTCCGCGAGGTCGCGACGAGCTTCGGTCGCGACGGCCAGGTCCAGGCCCGGCGCGCCGAGGTGGTCACCGATGAGCTCGTGCGCGCCGCCGATGAGTGGCGGGCCGACACGATCGTGCTCGGGTCCACGGTGCGCTCCGTCGACGGCAAGCCCTTCCTCGGTCACGGGACCGAGTGGCTGCTCGAGCACGCCCGGCAGACGGTCATCACCCTCGCCTACCCGGCGGCCGAGGACCAGGGCGCCTGACCCGCACGCCCCGAGCGACGGGCCACCGCGCGCGCTACCGTTGCGTGCGCAACTTCCTTCCCGCGCCTCCGCCTCCTCACCAACCGAGGGTCCCATGCAGTTCGGCGTGTTCTCCGTCGGGGACATCACCCCCGACCCCACCACCGGTCGCACCCCTTCGGAGGCCGAACGGCTGCAGGCGATGGTCGCGATCGCGCTCAAGGCCGAGGAGGTCGGGCTGGACGTGTTCGCCACCGGAGAGCACCACAACCCGCCCTTCGTCACCTCCGCACCCACGACCCTGCTCGCCTACGTCGCGGCCCGCACCGAGCGCCTCATCCTGTCCACCGCGACGACGCTGATCACGACCAACGACCCGGTCCGTCTCGCCGAGGAGTACGCGTTCCTCCAGCACCTCGCCGACGGGCGCGTGGACCTGATGCTCGGGCGTGGCAACACCGGTCCCGTCTACCCCTGGTTCGGCTACGACATCCGCGACGCGCTCGAGCTGACCATCGAGCACTACGACCTGCTGCACCGGCTGTGGCGCGAGGACGTGGTCGACTGGCAGGGCAAGCACCGTGCCCCCCTGCACGGGTTCACCTCGACCCCACGGCCGCTGGACGGCGTCCCACCCTTCGTCTGGCACGGGTCGATCCGGACCCCGCAGATCGCCGAGCAGGCCGCCTTCTACGGCAACGGCTTCTTCCACAACAACATCTTCTGGCCGGTCGAGCACACCGCCGGGATGGTGCAGCTGTACCGGGAGCGCTACGAGGCCCACGGGCACGGGGCTGCGGACCAGGCCATCGTCGGGCTCGGCGGGCAGTGCTTCGCGCGGCCCCGTTCCCAGGACGCCGTGGCCGAGTTCCGCCCCTACTTCGACGTCGCCCCGGTGTACGGCCACGGCCCGTCGCTCGAGGAGTTCACCGCGTCCACCCCGCTGACGGTGGGGAGCCCCCAGCAGATCATCGAGCGCTACGCGGGGATGCGTGACCACGTCGGGGACTACCAGCGGCAGCTGTTCCTGATCGACCACGCCGGGCTCCCGCTGCGCACGGTGCTCGAGCAGCTCGAGATCCTCGGCGGCGAGATCGTGCCGGCGCTGCGTCGTGAGCTCGCCGCCGACCGCCCGGCGCACGTCCCGGACGCCCCGACCCACGCCAGCCGCCACGCCGAGCGTGCCGCGGCGACCGCCGACGTGCTGACGCCGAGCGTGCGCTGACGGAGCGTGCACCGCGTCGCAGGATGACCTACGGTGCGGAGCGTGACGCACGGCACCCTCCGTGGCGTCGGACGGTCGGGGTGGGACCAGCGCGATGGCCGGGGAACGCAGCGTCGAGGATGCGAGCACCGAGGACCTGCGTGCGTCGCTCCGACGGCTCGAGGCCCTCGTCTCCCACGCCAGCGACCCGATCCTGGTCATCGATGACCAGCGCCGGGTGTGCTACGTCTCGCCGGCCGCCGCAGCCTTCCTCGGTGCTGAGGTGGCATCGGTCGGACGGCTGCTGACGCGGTTGCCCCGGGAGGATGCTCAGCGTGCGAGGGCGGCCTTTCGCGAGCTGCTCGAGGGGCCGGAGCACTCGCTCCAGCTCCTCGCCCGGGTCGAGCGGTCGGACGGCCGCAGCCGGCAGCTGCTCATCACCTTCACCGACCTGCGCGCCGACGAGGCGGTGGGCGCGATCGTCGTCAGCGGCCGCGACCTGAGCGACGAGCTGACCGCTCGGGCGCGACTGGAGCACCACGCGACCCACGATGCGCTGACCGGGCTCGCCAACCGCGAGCTGCTGCTCGACGAGCTGCGCCTGGCGACCGACCCGCGCAGCGACCAGCTCATCGGGCTGGTGCTGCTCGACCTGCTCGGCATGAGCGGCGTGAACGACCGTGTCGGGTTGCGGACCGGGGACCTGCTCCTGCGCTCGGTCGCGCAACGCCTGCGCGAAGCGGCCGGGCCGGCGACGACGGTCGCCCGCACCAGCGGCGACGAGTTCGCGGTACTCGTCCGCGAGGTCGCCGACGAGGGCGACGCCCTCCTGCTCGGCGAGCGTTTCGCGCGCCTGTTCGACCAGCCGTACCTCACTCCCGGCGGGGGCACGGTGCTGCTCCGGGTCCAGGTCGGGGTCGCCACCGCCCGCGCCCGCAGCACGACCCCGGCGACGCTGCTGCGGGATGCGACGCTCGCGCTCGGGGCAGCCCGGAGCAGCCCTGGCAGCGCGGTGCGGGTGTGTGGGCCGGAGCTCAGGGCTGCCGAGGAGCGGCGGCTCGCGATGGAGTACGAGCTGGCGACCCCCGGGGTCGTGGACGGCCTGAACCTCGTGTTCCAGCCGGTCGTCGACCTGCGCGCGGACCGGACGTGCGGCTTCGAGGCGCTGGTGCGGTGGCAGCACCCCCGCTTCGGCGTCGTCGAGCCGGAGGAGTTCGTGCCGGTCGCCGAACGCAACGGCGCGATCATCCCCATCGGCAACTGGGTGCTGCACGCCGCGACCGACCAGTTGGCCATCTGGGACGCCGCCGGGGTCACCACCGACGAGTGTCTCGCCGTCAACGTCTCCGCCCGGCAACTGCTCGACATCGACCTCGCCGCGAGCTTCGAGCGGGCGCTGCGGCGCACCGGCCTCGATCCGCACCGGCTGATCCTGGAGATCACGGAGACGGCGCTCGCCGACGAGAGCCACGTGACGACCCAGACGGTGGCCGCCCTGGCCGAGCTCGGGGCCGCGATCCACATCGACGACTTCGGCATGGGGTACTCCTCCTTCGCCCAGCTCGGCCGCTTCCCCTTCCAGGGCCTGAAGATCGACCGCTCCTTCGTCGCGCCGCTCGGGGTGAGCGACGACGCGGTCCCGGTCCTGACCGCCCTGCTCAACCTCGCCCGAGCGCAGGGTCTGGAGGTGACGGCCGAGGGCATCGAGCACGACCAGCAAGCGAGCCAGCTGCGCGCGCTCGGGTGCCGGCGCGGCCAGGGCTACCACTGGGCCCGGCCGCTGCCGGCCGAGGATGTCCCCGCCTGGCTGGCCCTCCACCGCACCCGCCTGCCGGCCGCCCGGTAGGTGGATCGGACGCTCTGGGGCCGCCTCGCGTCCGTCCGGCCGACCCGCGCGGGCACACGGACGCGGCCGGTCGGCGACACTACGGACGCTTCGATCCCGGCCCCACCCGCCTGCCCACCGTCGCGCCCGCCAGGGGCGACGCCCGTCCCAGGATGCCCGCATGCCCACCCCGGACCACCCCTTCGCCGACCTCGGGCTGCGGGCCGACCTGGTGAGCACGCTGACCGACCTCGGCTACGAGGAGCCGACGCCGATCCAGCAGGCGGCCATCCCCGAGCTGCTGGCCGGCAGCGACCTGCTCGGCCAGGCCGCGACCGGGACCGGCAAGACCGCGGCCTTCGCGCTGCCGATCCTGCAGCGCCTCCCCGATGGCGACCGTGGACGCTCTCCCCGCGCGCTGGTGCTGGCACCGACCCGTGAGCTCGCGATGCAGGTGTCGCAGGCGGTCCACGCCTACGGCCGCCGGCTCGGAGCGCGGGTGCTACCGGTGTACGGCGGTCAGCCCATCTGGCGGCAGCTCAAGGAGCTCACCCGTGGCGTCGACGTCGTCGTCGCCACCCCTGGGCGGGCGGTGGACCTGATCGGCCGCGGCGCCCTCCACCTCGACGACATCGAGGTGGTGGTGCTCGACGAGGCCGATGAGATGCTCGACATGGGGTTCGCCGAGGACCTCGAGGCGATCCTCGCGGCCACCCCCACGACGCGGCAGACGGTGCTGTTCTCCGCGACCCTGCCAGCCCGGATCGACGCGCTCGCGCGCCAGCACCTCACGGACCCGCAACGCATCACCATCGGCCACCGGCAGGCCGGGGAGGCCCACACCCCGAAGGTCCGGCAACTGGCCTACGTCGTACCGCGGGGGGCGAAGCCGGCGGCGCTCGGGCGGCTGCTCGACATCGAGGCACCGGAGGCCGCGATCGTGTTCTGCGGGACCCGGGTCGAGGTCGACCACCTCACCGAGGTCATGAACGGACGGGGCTACCGCGCGGAGGCGCTGCACGGCGGGATGGACCAGGAGCAGCGCGACCGGGTGATGGACCGGCTGCGCACCGGGACCGCCGATCTGCTGGTCGCCACCGACGTTGCCGCACGGGGGCTCGACATCGACCACCTCACCCACGTCATCAACCATGACGTCCCCGCCGCGCCGGAGACCTACACCCACCGCATCGGCCGGGTCGGGCGGGC
>JBKHDS010000020.1:0-14657 GCA_046541215.1 Nitriliruptoraceae bacterium | reverse complement strand
GACCGCCGCCCGATCCGGCCGAGGCGGCTGGGAGGCGCACCTGGTCGCACGTGGGCTGCTGCCCGACCAGGGTGGGGGGCGCCGATGATCGCGCGGTTGACCGGCACGGTGCTCGAGCGGACCGCGACAGCGGTCGTGCTCGACGTCCACGGTGTCGGCTACCTCGTCCACGTCACCCCGGGCACCGAGGTTCCCGCGCGCGGTGAGGCGCTGACGCTCCACACCTCCCTGCAGGTCCGCGAGGAGTCCATGACGCTCTACGGCTTCGCGACCGAGGCCGAGCTGCGGCTGTTCGAGCTGCTGCTGACCGCGGCAGGGGTGGGACCCAAGCTCGCGCTGGCGGCCCTGGCGACCCACCGGCCGGAGGTGCTGCGCACGGCGCTCGCGGGTGAGGACACCGCGACCTTGACGGCGGTGCCCGGGGTCGGGCCGAAGCTCGCGAAGCGGCTCGTGCTCGAGCTCAAGGACCGGATCGGGGCGCTGCCGGGCCTGCCCGGGCCCGCCCCCGGCACCGCAGCTGACGGCGTCCCGGCCGACCTCCTCGGCGAGGTGCGTGACGCCTTGCTCGCGCTTGGCTACACCTCGTCGGAGGTGTCAGAGGCGCTCGGCGTCCTGGCTGAGGTCACCCCCGCCGACACCGCGACCGCGCTGCGCACGGCCCTGCGCCACCTCGGCGAGCGCGCCCGATGAGCGGGCCTGACAACGAGCTGCTCGGCCCGTCCGCGCAGGCGGGCGAGGACCACCTCGACGCGAGCCTGCGCCCCGCCCGGCTCGAGGAGTTCATCGGCCAGGACCGGGTGCGCCGCCAGCTCCAGCTGGTGCTCGTCGGTGCCCGCCAGCGCGGCCAGGCCGCGGACCACGTGCTGCTGTCGGGCGCCCCGGGGCTCGGCAAGACCACCCTCGCGGCCATCGTGGCCGCGGAGGTGGGCGCGAGCTTCCGGGCCAGCTCCGGGCCGGCGATCGAGCGGCCCGGCGACCTCGCCGCGATCCTGACCGGCCTCGAGCCCGGTGACGTGCTCTTCCTCGACGAGGTCCACCGGCTGCCGCGGACCGTCGAGGAGGTGCTCTATCCGGCGATGGAGGACTTCCAGCTCGACATCGTCGTCGGCAAGGGCCCCGGCGCGCGCTCCATCCGGCTCGACCTGCCCCGCTTCACCCTCGTCGGCGCGACCACCCGGACGGGGCTGCTCTCCTCGCCGCTGCGCGATCGGTTCGGGTTCGCGGCCCACCTCGAGCACTACGACGTGGACGAGCTCGAGCGCATCGTGGTGCGCTCCGCGGGGCTGCTCGCCGTGGAGATCGCCGCGGACGCGGCGGTGGAGATCGCGAGCCGCTCGCGGGGGACCCCGCGCATCGCCAACCGACTCCTGCGCCGCGTCCGTGACGTCGCCGAGGTGGAGGGCGACGGACGGATCGACCTGGCCGTCGCTCGGCACGCGCTGGAGCTGTTCGACGTGGACGAGCTCGGTCTCGACCGGCTCGATCGGCGTGTGCTGCTGGCGCTCGTGGACCGCTTCGCCGGCGGACCCGTCGGGCTCAGCACGCTCGCCACGGCGGTCAGCGAGGAGTCCGACACCCTCGAGGACGCGGTCGAGCCCTTCCTGCTCCGCTCCGGCCTGCTGCAGCGCACCCCGCGCGGTCGCGTCGCTACGCCCGCCGCCTACGACCACCTCGGTCGGCGACGCCCACCGCCGGGGGGCGTGCCGGGCCCGGTGCCGCTGTTCGACCCCGACGGTGGGACCCCTAGCCGCTAGCGTCGTTACCCAGGTCAGGACGTCGCGACCCGGGGCAGGATGACGCAGCCGAGAGGGGGACCGTGCAGCTCGAGATCGGGGTCGACCCCCTGGTGCTGACCGTGTCCGCGCTGCTGCTGGCGTCGGTGGTGACCGCGGCGTTCGCCGCTCGGCTCGGCAACGTCGTGCGGATCCCGGGGGCGCTGCTGTTCCTCGGGATCGGGATGTTCGTCGGTGAGGACGGCCTCGGCCTGCTCAACCTCACCGACAGCGAGCTCGTGCGTGACATCGGCATCGTCGCGCTGCTCGTCATCCTCTTCGAGGGGGGGCTGACGACCAAGCCGAGCGACCTGCGGATCGCCGCGGTCCCGGGTCTGGTGCTGTCCACCCTCGGGACCGCCCTCACCGCCGGGATCACGGCGCTCGGGGTGTGGCTGCTGCTCGACGTGGACCTGCTCACCGCGGCCCTGCTCGGCTCGGTCGTGGCCTCCACGGACGCCGCTGCGGTGTTCTCGATGATGCGCACGACCCCGCTCCCGCGTCGGGTCTCGGCCGTGCTGCGGATCGAGTCGGGTGCGAACGACCCCATCGCGGTCATGCTGACCGTGGGGCTGATCGCGACCCTGCAGGGCGGCCCGACCGGGCCGGGCGCCTGGATCTGCTTCGCGGCCGTCCAGCTCCTCGGCGGCGTCGCCGCCGGCCTCGTGGTCGGCAGCGCCGGTGTCGCGCTGCTGCGCCGGATCGACCTCGGCATCGCGGGGCTGTACCCGGTGCTCGCGGCCGCCATCGGCGGGCTCGCCTACGGCATCGCGGCGGTGCTCGGTGCCTCCGGCTTCGTCGCGGTCTACCTCGCCGGCGTGCTCGTCGGCGCCCAGGTGCCCCGCCACCGGCGCGGCATCGTCGGGTTCCACGAGGCCATCGCCAACGCGGCGGAGATCGGGTTGTTCCTGATCCTCGGGCTGCTGGTCTTCCCGAGCCGGCTGCCGGCCGTGGCGGCGACCGGCCTGGCGATCGCCGCGCTGCTCGTGCTCGTGGCCCGCCCCGTCGCGGTGTGGCTCTCGACGCTCGGCAGCGGGCTCGACTGGCGGGAGCGCACCGTCGTGTCGTGGGCGGGGCTGAGAGGCGCGGTCCCGATCGTGCTCGCCACCTTCCCGCTGACCGCCGGCATCACCGGCTCTGCAGCGTTGTTCGACATCGTCTTCTTCGTGGTCCTGCTCTCGGTCCTGCTGCAGGGCACCACCCTGCAGGCCCTCGTCCGCTGGCTCGGTGTCGAGGAGGCACGGCCGGCCTGGGCGCCGGTCGCCGAGGCCCTGCCGATCGACGACCTCGACGTCGATCTCATCGAGCTGACCATCACCGCCGACCTCGCCATCGTGGACCGCCAGCTCGCGGAGGTCGGACCACCCGGGCCGGGCCGCGTGATGGCGGTGGTGCGTGCCCACCGGGTGCTCGTCCCCACCGGCCAGACCGTGCTGCGCGACGGGGACGTGCTGCTGCTGACGTGCGCTCGACAACGCCAGCGCGACGTGGTCGCCGAGGTGACCGCGTGGGCGCGTGGCGAGGAAGCCCCCGACCGGTAGCATGCCAGCGTTCGCCCGCCTCAGGCGGGCGTCGTCGCGTCGTCGCCTGGTGCGAGGCGCAGCGTGCCGAGATCCGGGCCATGCCCCGGCGAGCGGAGGACGAGACGTGGAGCTGCTGCTGCCCCTGGCCTTCCTGGCCGTGCTGTGGGTCCTGTTGATCCGGCCCCAGCAGAAGCAACGCAAGGAGCAGGAGACCGCCCGCCGCAACCTCGCCGTCGGCGACGACATCGTCACCATCGGTGGGCTCCACGGCCGGGTCGTGGACCTGCCCGCCGACGCGACCATGGACCTGCTCGTCTGCCCGGGCGAGGACGAGGCGCAGGACGTCGTGCTGCGCTTCGAGCGCGCGGCGCTCGGTCGGGTCGTGCACCGGGCCGACGAGGACGCTGACGCGCCTGCGGACGAGCGCGCTGATGGCGACGACGAGGACGCCACGTGAGCACCCCGCCCGACGGTGACGGGGTGCGCCCCGACGGTGTGCCGTCGGCGGCGGAACCTGCCCCGTCCGCCTCGGGGGAGCCCCCAGCGCGACCAGCGCCCGAGCGCGTCGCCCGACCGGCCCGTGATGCGGTCTCGCCGTCAGCCCTGACCGACCCCGCGACCGCGATCCGCGGCTCCGCGGAGGCGGCGCTGCTGCGCGGGGTTGACGCGGCCGATGCGGTCGCGGAGTCCCGCACCGTGGCCCTCGACGCCGAGCGTCGCACGGGGGGACAGGTCGACCTGCTCGCCGAGCTCCAGCAGGACGAGGTCGTCAGCGCCTTCATCAAGCTCTCCGACCAGTTCCTCGGCGCCATCGGGTTCACCGAGCACGGGTTCCGGCACGCCAACCTCGTCGGTCGGATCGCGCACAACGTGCTGCACCACCTCGGTGCCGACGCCGAGCTCGCCGAGCTCGCGGCCGTCGCCGGGTACCTGCACGACGTGGGCAACGTCGTCACCCGCGCGAACCACGGGCTGTCGGGCGCCTGGATCGCCTACGACGCGCTGCGGCGGCTGGAGGTGGACCCCTACCGCATCGGGCTGGTCCTGTCGGCCATCGGCAACCACGAGGAGCAGTACGGCTCCGCGATCGGCCCGGTCGGCGCCGCGGTCATCCTGGCGGACAAGTCCGACGTCCACCGTTCCCGCGTCCGCAAGGGTGCCGACACCACCACCGACATCCACGACCGGGTCAACGATGCGGTCACCTACTCCTTCCTCCGCGTCGACGCGGAGGCGGCCACCATCACCCTCGAGCTCGAGCTCGACACCGAGCGCTCCACGGTCATCGAGTACTTCGAGATCTTCCTGGACCGCATGGTCATGTGCCGCCGCGCCGCCCGCACCCTGGGGTGCGAGTTCCGCATCACCGCCAACGGCGTCCCGCTCGGCTGAGGCCCGCACGACGAGGACACGCAACGTGGAGACACGCCCCCTGTACGCCAGCCTCGCGGCGGTGCTGCTCGTCGCCGTGCTCGCCGGGGTGTACCTCGGCACCGGCGCGCGACCGAGCCTCGGCCTCGACCTGCAGGGGGGCATCTCCGCCGTCTACACCCCCGTGCTCCCGCCGGGGGAGGAGACCCCGGAGGACCTCGAGGCCATCATCGATGAGACCATCGAGGTGATCCGGGCCCGGGTCGACTCGCTCGGGGTGGCCGAGCCCGACATCTCCCGCACCGGCACCGACGTGCAGGTCCAGTTGCCCGGCATCGCCGACGCGGACCGGGTGCAGGAGATCATCGGGACCACCGCCCAGCTGTCCTTCCGTCGGGTCGAGGGTGAGATCCTCCCGGGTACGGACGAGTACGAGACCGAGGGGCCGGACTGCCTCGGCCCGGTCGACACGCGCACCCTGCTGCCGAACGACGAGGCCGGGATCCTGTGCGGCTCGCCCGATGAGGGCATCACCGATCCCGACAGCGGGGAGTCGCTGCCCATCAAGTACCGCGTCGGGCCGGCGGAGCTGACCGGGGAGAACGTCGAGGACGCCTTCGTCCAGGTCGGGTCCGGCACGCAGGCCTTCCAGGTCGGCCTCAACCTCGACGACGCCGGCGCCGAGGTCTTCGCCGCGGTCACCTCCGACCTCGCCTGCGAGCGCGACGCCGGCCAGGACGGCCGCTTCGCGATCGTGCTGGACGGCACCGTCGAGTCCACCCCCGGGGTCAACCCGACCGTCGCGTGCGGGGTCGGGATCACCGGGGGGAGCGCCTCGATCACCACCGGCGCGGGCCTCACCCGCGAGGAGCAGGAGCAGGAGGCCAGCGACCTCGCGCTCGTGCTCCGCACCGGTGCGCTGCCGATCTCGCTCGAGCCCTCCACGTTCCAGACGGTCTCGCCCACCCTCGGGGCCGAGTCGCTGCAGGCGGGCCTCCTCGCGGGCCTGATCGGGCTGCTGTTCGTCGGGGTGTGGCTCGTGGTGTTCTACCGCTGGATCGGCCTCATCGCGATGGGGGTGGTGGCCCTCTATGGCCTGTTCGTGGTCGCCGGTGTGAGCGCCATGGGTGAGCTGATCGGCTTCACCCTCACGCTCGCCGGGGTGGCCGGGATCATCGTCTCGATCGGTATCACCGCCGATTCCTCCATCATCTTCGCCGAGCGCATCCGCGACGAGGTCAACCTCGGCAAGACCGTCCGCACGGCCGTGGTGCGCGCCTTCGACTCCGCCTGGCGGACCAACCTCACCGGCAACACCGTCACCCTCGCCGCCGCGGTCATCCTGTACTTCCTCGCCGTCGGACCGGTCCGCGGCTTCGCGCTCATGCTCGGTATCTCGAGCGTGCTCGACCTGATCCTGATGTACACCGTCGCCCGGCCGTCCGTCTTCCTGCTCGCCGCCAGCGGGAAGCTGTCCCGGCGCAGCCTGCGGGCGGTCGACCCCGAAGCCCGCCCCCGAGCCGGAGCCCGCGCATGAGGACCCCCGCGATCGACTTCATCGGGCAGAGCCGCCGCTGGGCGGTGATCTCCGCCGTGCTCATCCTCGTCAGCCTCGGCGCCCTCGGCCTGCGCGGGCTGTCGCTGTCGATCGACTTCGTCGGCGGCAACAGCTACCAGCTGGTCGACGTCCGGGCCGACCTGACCGCCGACGACCTCAGGGTCGCCGCTGAGGAAGCGGGTGCCACCGACGTCATCGCCCAGCTGCAGACCAGCGACGGGGTCACCACCGGAGCACAGGTCCGGACCGAGTCGATCGAGCCCGCCGGCGCGACCGAGCGCGCCGTACGCGAGGCGCTCCAGGAGACCGCCGACGCCGCCGAGGTCGCCTTCGACTTCGTCGGTCCGGTGTGGGGGGAGCGGATCACGCGGCAGGCGCTGGAGGCGCTGCTCGTCTTCCTCGTGGTGGTGGTGCTCTACATCACCTTCCGGCTCGAGTTCAAGATGGCCGTGGCGTCGATCACGGCGCTCGTCCACGACGTGCTGATCACCATCGGGCTGTACGCGCTGCTCGGGTTCAACGTCTCGCCCTCGACGGTCATCGCCCTGCTGACGATCCTCGGCTACTCGCTGTACGACTCGGTCGTGGTGTTCGACCGGGTCAAGGAGAACGCGGTCAACCTCGGCGACGACGGCCTGCGCACCTACGGCGAGCTCGTCAACGCCTCCATGAACCAGGTGGTCTACCGCTCGATCAACACCTCGGTGACCTCGCTGCTGCCCGTCGGCGCGCTGTTGCTGCTCGGCGCCCAGGTGCTCGGCGCGGCGACGCTGCAGGACCTCGCCCTGGCGCTGTTCATCGGCATGGCCGTCGGGGTCTACTCCTCGCTGTTCGTCGCGGGCCCGCTGTTCGCGTGGCTCAAGCGCACCGAGCCGGAGGAGCAGCGCCGCATCGCCAAGGCCGCCGAGCAGGACGCGAGCGGCGGCACGGCTGCCGAGCCGGCCGAGGCGGCGGCCCCGGCGCCGGGTTCACCGGAGGCCCGGGCACCGATCACCACCGAGTACGTCCGTGGCAGCGGCAAGGGCAGCAAGCGCCGCAAGCGCTGAGGGAGGGGACCGTCATGGACGCGATCCGGGACCCGCACGACCTCGCCCGGCTGGTGCGGGCGGTCCCCGACTTCCCCGCCCCGGGCATCGTGTTCCGCGACGTCACCCCGTTGCTCGCCGATCCGGTGGCGCTCGGCCGGGCGGTCGAGGGCCTCGCGGCGCTGGATGATCGCATCGACGCGGTCGTCGGCATCGAGTCCCGCGGCTTCATCCTCGGCGCGCCGGTCGCCCTGCACGCCCACGCGGGGTTCGTGCCGGCCCGCAAGCAGGGCAAGCTGCCGGGCGAGACCATCGCCGTCTCCTTCGCGCTGGAGTACGGCGAGGCCGTCCTCGAGCTCCAGCACGGCGCGATCCACCCCGGCCAGCGCGTGCTGATCGTCGACGACGTCCTCGCCACCGGCGGGACCGCGGCGGCCGCCGGCCAACTGGTCGAGGAGCTCGGCGGCGAGGTGGTCGGCATGAGCTTCCTGCTGGAGCTGACGGCGCTCGGCGGTGCCGCGCGGCTGGAGCGCTACCGGACGAACGCGCTGCTCAGCTACTAGCGCCGCTCGGTACGCTGGCTGGACCGGCCCCAGGAAGGGGGGAGCCAGCTGGCGACCACGGAGAGCACCGGCACCCGCAGCGAGCGCGACCTGCGCCCCGCGCTGCCGCCGCCGCGCCGCACGGGGGTCAAGGCGGCTCTGTCCCGGCTCCCCCTCGTCCAGCGCGAGGCGATCCCCCCGGAGCTCGACGACCTCGCCGCGGCGATCCGGGAGTCCTCCCGCGCGGATCTGCGCGAGGTGGTGAGGGCGTTCCGCTTCGCTGAGGCCATGCACGAGGGGCAGAAGCGCCAGAGCGGTGACGACTACATCACCCACCCGGTCGCGGTCGCCGCCGAGCTCGCCCGGCTCGGGCTCGGTACCTCGACGCTGGTGGCCGCGCTCCTGCACGACACCGTGGAGGACACCCCGGCCACCCTCGCCGACATCAAGGAGGGCTTCGGGGACGAGGTGGCCCACCTCGTCGACGGCGTCACCAAGCTGGACCGCATCCAGGTGGAGTCCAAGCAGCAGCAGCAGGCCGAGACCCTGCGCAAGATGATCGTCGCGATGGCCAAGGACATCCGCGTGCTGGTCATCAAGCTGGCCGACCGGGTCCACAACATGGAGACGATCGGGTACACGCCCCGGGAGAAGCAGAAGCGCATCGCCCAGGAGACCCTCGACATCTATGCGCCCCTGGCGCACCGCCTCGGGATGCAGAACTTCAAGCTGCGTCTCGAGGACCTCGGGTTCCAGACCCTCCACCCCAAGCGCTACGAGGAGATCGTGGCGATGGTGGAGGAGCGCAACCCCGAGCGCGAGCGGGAGCTCGAGCAGATCATCGCCGCCATCTACGAGCAGCTCAAGCAGCTGAAGATCCGCGGCGAGGTCACCGGCCGGCCGAAGCACTACTACTCGATCTACGAGAAGATGGTGCTGCGCGGTAAGGAGTTCGACGAGATCCACGACCTGCTCGCCGTGCGCGTCATCGTGTCCTCGGTGCGTGACTGCTACGCCGTCCTCGGCCAGCTGCACGCGACCTGGCGTCCCGTCCCGGGACGTTTCAAGGACTACATCGCGATGCCGAAGGTGAACCTCTACCAGTCGCTGCACACCTCCGTGATCGGGCCACGCGGGCGGCCGCTGGAGGTGCAGATCCGAACCGAGGCGATGCACCGCACCGCGGAGTTCGGTGTCGCCGCGCACTGGAAGTACAAGTCGAGCCACCGTGGGAGCGACGAGGAGACCAGCACCGAGGAGCTGCCCTGGATCGACCAGCTGCTCGAGTGGCAGTCGGACACCGACGAGCCCGGCGACTACCTCGAGTCGCTCAAGATCGACCTGTACCAGGACGAGGTGTTCGTCTTCACGCCCAAGGGCGACGTGATGGGGCTGCCGGTGCGCTCCACCCCGATCGACTTCGCCTACGCCGTGCACACCGACGTCGGCCACCGCTGTATCGGGGCTCGGGTCAACGGGCGCCTCGTCCCGCTCGACCACCAGCTCGCCAACGGGGACGCGATCGAGATCCTGACCTCCAAGGCCGAGGAGGCCGGCCCGAGCCGTGACTGGCTCCAGATCGTCGCCTCGCAGCGTGCGAAGTCGAAGATCCGGGCCTACTTCAACCGCGAGCGGCGCGAGGACGCGATCGTACGCGGCCGGGACGCCATCTCCCGGGCGCTGAGGCGCAAGGGCATCGCCTACGCGCGGGCGATGGCCTCCGGCGACCTCGACGAGGTCGCGCACACCCTCAGCTACAAGGACGCCGAGACGCTGTTCCGGGCCGTCGGCGAGGGCCACGTCGCCGCCGCCACCGTCGCCCAGCACGTCCTCAACGAGTTGACCCAGGTCGATGACGAGCCGGAGCTCCAGCCGGCCGAGTCCTCCATCGCCCCGATCCGCATCGGCGCCACCGGCACCGACGACATCGAGGTCGAGGGCGACTCGGGCATGCTGGTCAAGCTCGCCCGCTGCTGCACCCCGGTGCCCGGCGACCGCATCGTCGGCTTCGTCACCCGCGGGCGCGGGGTGTCGGTCCACCGCGCGGACTGCACCAACGTCGCCGATCTCGCGCGCGACCCGGACCGGTTCGTGCCCGTGGACTGGTCGGGGGAGACCGGCTCGTCCTTCCTCGTCACGATCGAGATCGAGGCCCTGGACCGCAAGCACCTGCTGCGGGATATCACGGCCGTCATCGGTGACCTGTCGATCAACATCACCTCGGCACAGGTCGGCACGGCCCGGGACCGCATCGCCCGGCTGCGCTTCACCTTCGAGCTCGGTGACCCGTCCCACCTCGAAGAGGCGTTACGGTCGGTGCGTCGGGTCTCCGGCGTGTACGACGCCTACCGCGCTACCCCGCAGGCCGCGCGAACCTGACCCGGCGGGGACAGCGCCGGAAGGGGGACCGCCCACCGGCGGAGCGACGAGCCGTCTCCGCGCCCGCCAGCGGCGTGACGCCCGGCTCCGGTGGCCGCGAGGCGCCGGGGCGTGTCCGCACCTGCGGCGTGACGAGCCACCTCCGGTAGCCTCGCGTCGCTGGTTGGCGGTCGCGCCCGAGGGCGTGCACGGGGCGCACCCTGGCCGCTGGCGGCCACCCGTCCTGCTCGCGGTGCCGCCGGGAGCGCGCCGATGCTCACGCCGCCGGCACCGACCCCCTCCGCGAGCCTGGAGCTGACGTGGCCGATCCCTTCATCCTCGGTGCCCCCCTCGGGCGGTGGCAGACCAACTGCTACGTGGTCGGGGACCACGACCGGGGCCGCGCCGTCCTCGTCGACCCCGGCGAGACCGCGGAGGCCCAGGCGCTCGCGATGCTCGCGAGCGTGGACGCCAGCTGCGAGGCGATCCTGCTCACCCACGGGCACCTCGACCACCTCTGGGCCGTGCCGGAGCTGGCCCGTGCGCTCGAGGTCCCGGTCCTGTTGCACCCGGGGGACCGGTGGCTGTGGGACGACCCGGCAGCGGCCTTCGGCGCACCGCTGGAGCTGCTCGCGTCCGAGTTCGGCCTCACCTGGGACCCGCCGACCGAGCACCTGCGTGAGGTCTCGGACGGGCAGCGCCTCGAGCTCGCCGGGCTGACCTTCGACGTCACGCACAACCCCGGTCACACCCCGGGCCACGTCACCTACCTCGGACGGGAGCTCGCGCAGGCGACGGTGACCTTCCCCCTGGCCGAGGCGACCGAGGCCCCGTCCGAGGTGCTGTTCTCCGGCGACCTGCTCTTCGCCGGCTCCATCGGCCGGACCGACCTCGCCCGTGGCTCGATGGAGGACATGCTCGTCTCGCTGGCCACCACCGTGGTCCCCCTCACGGACGCGACGTTGGTGCTGTCCGGGCATGGGCCCGATACCACCATCGGCTACGAGCGCGAGACCAACCCCTACCTCAGGCAGGCGCTCGAGGCCCACGGCCACCGACCCTGATCCTGTCCCCGTCCCCCTCCGCGCCCGCCACCTCAAGGTCCCCACATGGCCACGATCGACGCGAACCCGGCCTCCGGAACGCGTGACCTGCTCCCCGACGACGTCGTCCGGCGCGAGCGCGCCTTCGCCGCGATCCGGACCACCTTCGCCGCGCACGGTTTCGCGCCCCTGGAGACCCCGGCCTTCGAGCGGCTGGAGGTCCTGACCGGCAAGTACGGCGAGGAGGGCGACCAGCTCATCTTCAAGATCCTGCGTCGCGGCGAGCATGAGGCCTCCGGCGACGCCGACCTCGCCCTGCGCTACGACCTGACGGTGCCGCTCGCCCGCGTCGCGGCCCGGTACGGCTCGCAGCTGCCGACGCCCTTCAAGCGGTACCAGATCGCGCCCGTCTGGCGCGCGGACCGGCCCGGCAAGGGCCGCTACCGCGAGTTCTACCAGTGCGACGTGGACACGATCGGCTCCGACTCGCTCACCGCCGACGCGGCGACGCTGGTCGCGGTCACCGACGCGCTCGGCGCGCTCGGCCTCGACGGCTTCCGCGTTCAGCTCAACTCGCGCAAGGCGCTTCGCGGACTGGTCGAGGCCTACGGCATCGAGGTGGCACGGGAGGCGGACGCGCTGGTCGCTCTCGACAAGCTCGACAAGATCGGGCTCGACGGGGTGGCCACCGAGCTCGCCGACCGGGACGTCCCCGCGACCGCGATCGAGGCCCTGGCGGCCGACCTCTCTGCAGCCGATCCCGCGGCGGCGGTGCGTGCCCGCCTGGAGCGCTCCGAGGTCGGGGTCGAAGGGCTCGCTGAGGTGGACCGGGTGCTCGCGCTGGTCGGCGATGCCGTCCCCGTCTCCTACGCCCCGGTCCTGGCCCGCGGCCTGTCGTACTACACCGGCCCGGTGTTCGAGGTGGTGCACGAGGGCCTCGATGCCACCATCGCCGCTGGGGGCCGGTACGACGGGCTCATCGGCATGTTCCAGGCGAACGACGTGCCCGCCACCGGCGGCTCGCTCGGGCTCGAGCGGATCCTGCTGCTGCTCGAGGCCGCGGAGACCGCGGCCGCCGGCCCTGCCGGCCCGGACGTGCTGGTGACCGTGATGGACGACGAGGGCGCTGCCGACGCCCTATCGCTGTCCGCCCGCCTGCGCGCGACCGGTGCGAGCGTCGAGCCCTACAGCGGCGGTGGGCGCCTCAAGCTGGCCAAGCAGCTCAGGTACGCGGATCGGCGCGGGGTCCGGGTGGCCGTGCTGCGTGGAGCCGAGGAGCGGGCCGCGGCTACGGTCACGTGCAAGGACCTGCGCTCAGGCGAGCAGCGGACGGTGCCGCTCGCCGACCTCGAGACGGTCATCGCCGACCTCCTTGACACCTGACCCAACGACCCCCCACCCGGTCCCACACCGGTTTGGGTGCATCTGGCTCCGGTATCCGGGGCGAGGCGCCCCCAAGAGCCCCACCGACCGTTCCTGCCCGACGACCTGGGTGCATCTGGCTCCGGTATCCGGGGCCGAACGCACCCAGCGGCACCCGAGCCCGACCGTCCCCGGGTGCGGACCAACCGACATGATCCGTCCACATCCCTGGAGCCTGACGTGAGCATCACCCCCTTCGGTGCCCTGCGCAGCCACGGTGCCGGCACCCTGCGTGCCGACCACGTGGACGAGACCGTGCACCTCGCCGGCTGGGTCGACACCCGTCGTGACCACGGTGGCGTGGCGTTCCTGGACCTGCGCGATAGGTCCGGCATCGTCCAGGTCGTCGCCGACCCGACCGTCTCCGAGGCGCTCGAGGCCGCCCATCGCGTCCGGCCGGAGTGGGTCGTCCGCGTGGTCGGCACGGTGCGGCGCCGTCCGGAGGGGATGCGCAACCCCAACCTCGACACCGGTGATGTCGAGGTGGCGGCCAGCGCGATCGAGGTGCTCGCCGAGGCGGAGACCCCGCCCTTCCCGGTCGAGGATCGCCTCGAGGTGTCCGAGGAGCTGCGCCTCGCCCACCGTTACGTCGACCTGCGCCGCCCGCGGATGGCCCGGATCCTCGCGCTGCGATCCCGGGCGACCTCGGTGATCCGTCGGGTGATGGAGGAGCACGGCTTCCTCGACGTCGAGACCCCGATGCTCACCAAGGCCACCCCGGAGGGGGCGCGCGACTTCCTCGTGCCCTCCCGGCTGCAGCCCGGGGAGAGCTACGCCCTGCCCCAGTCGCCGCAGCTCTTCAAGCAGCTGCTGATGGTCTCCGGCGTCGAGCGTTACTACCAGATCGCTCGCTGCTTCCGGGACGAGAACCTACGCGCCGACCGCCAGCCGGAGTTCACCCAGCTGGACATCGAGCTGTCCTTCGGCGACCAGGAGGACGTGATCGGCATCACCGAGGCGGTACTGACCGCCGTGTGGCGTGAGACGCTCGGGGTCGAGGTCCAGGCACCGTTCCTGCGCCTGACCTACGCGGAGGCCATGGAGCGCTTCGGCTCCGACAAGCCGGACCTGCGCATCGAGGGGCTGGAGCTCGCCACCCTGGACGAGGTGTTCGCCGCCACCGAGGTCGGGGTGTTCAGGGGGGTGCTCGGCGACGGCGGATCCGTGGTCGCGCTCGCGCTGCCGGGCGGTGGGGAGCTCACCCGCCGTGAGCTCGATGAGCTGGTCGAGTGGGCCAAGCGGCGCGGTGCGAAGGGCCTGGCCTGGGGGATCGTCGAGGGCGGCAGCCTGCGCTCGCCGCTGTCGAAGTTCATGACCGAGGCGGAGATCGCCGGCGTGCTGGCAGCGACCGGCGCCGGCGTGGGTGATGCGGTCTTCTTCGGGGCCGGCGAGCGGACCTTCGCGCGGGAGCTGATGGGGGCGTTGCGCAACCACCTCGCCGCCGAGCGTGGCCTGATCGGCGACGGCTTCGCGTTCTGCTGGGTGGTCGACGCGCCGATGTTCGAGCCGGTGGTCGACCGTGGCGAGGCCATCGGTACCACCGCCTGGACCCCGGTCCACCACCCCTTCACCGCACCGACGCCGGAGTGGATCGACCGCTTCGAGGAGGCGCCGGGTGAGGCCCTGTCCAACGCCTACGACGTGGTCTGCAACGGCTACGAGCTCGGCGGCGGGTCGATCCGTATCCATGACCGCGACGTCCAGGCCCGGGTGTTCCGCTTCCTCGGCATCAGCGACGAGGTGGCGGAGGAGCGGTTCGGGTTCCTGCTGCGCGGCCTGGCCCACGGTGCGCCGCCGCACGGGGGGATCGCGCTGGGGCTCGACCGGCTGGTGATGCTGCTCGCCGACGCGACGAACATCCGCGACGTGATCGCCTTCCCGAAGACCCAGTCGGGAGCCTGCCTGCTTACCGACGCCCCGGCGCCCTACGACCCGGTGGCGCTACGCGACGTCGGGTTGCGGCTGCTGCCGGCCCCGGTCAAGGACTGACGCGACCGGGCCGTGGCGCCCGGCCCGCCCCCCAGGTTGTTTGAAGCGAAGCGA
>JBKHDS010000019.1:0-14674 GCA_046541215.1 Nitriliruptoraceae bacterium | reverse complement strand
ACTCGAAGATCATCGTCGCCATCAACAAGGACGAGGAGGCGCCGATCTTCCAGGTCGCCGACTACGGCCTCGTCGCGGACCTCTTCGAGGCCGTGCCGGCACTGACCGAGAAGCTCTGAGGCCCTGCCCCTGGCATCGCGGCCCGCGCCGGCACCTCGGCGCGGGTCCCGTTCATTTGCGGGGCAGATGCGGTCGGAGCGCCGGCAAAAGCGCCTCGGCCGCCGCGGCATGCGCCTCCGGACCGGGCAGGGCGGCCGCCGCGGGCGCCTCCAGGAGCGGCACCTCCAGACGCTCGGCGGTGCCAGCCGGGGCCGTCAGGGCCTCCACCACCGCGGCGAGGCGCGGGCGCAGCGCCTCGATCATCGTCCGGTCAACGAAAAGCGGCTCGGGTGCATCGGCTGCTGCCGCGGTCTCGGCCGGCGGCGCCCCGGTGGTGGGCTGGTCACCACGCTTGGGGCCGCGGCCTCGGCCACGCTTGCGCCGGCTGCGGGCCCGGGCGCGCTGGTCCTCGCTCATGCGGCGTCTCCTCGCGCGGCGCTGGTCCTCTCCTCGACGTCCTCGGTCAGCACCGCATCCGGGTCGATCCCGAGCGCCCGGCGCAGCTGCGACGCGTCGAGGTCGCCGACGCTCGAGGACTTCGGCAGGGCGATGTCAGCGATGCGCCGCTTGCCCGACACCACCTCCTCGACCCGCTCGTCGATCGTGCCGGGGCACACGAGCCGGTGTGCGACCACGGTCCGGGTCTGCCCGATGCGCCAGGCCCGGTCGCGGGCCTGGTCCTCCACCGCCGGGTTCCACCACCGGTCGTACAGCACGACGTGGCTGGCCGCGGTGAGGTTCAGCCCGGTGCCCCCAGCCTTGAGCGAGAGCACGAGCGCACCCGGGCCCGTGCCGGACTGGAACGCTGCGACCATGCGGTCACGTGCTCCCCGGGCGAGCCCTCCGTGGTAGCAGGAGATGTCGATCCCGGTGCGTTCGGTCAGGTGCGCGGCGAGCCGCTCGCCCCACGAGGCGAAGTGGGTGAAGATCAGCATGCGCTCCCCGGAGGCGAAGACGTTGTCGACGATCTCCTCGAGGCGGGCGAGCTTGCCGGAGCGGTCCTGGAGCGGCTGGTCGTCCCCGGTGTAGGCGGCCGGGTGGTTGCAGATCTGCTTCAGCGCGGTGATCGCGGCGAGCACGGCCCCCTTGCGCTTCGTGCTCTCCTCCTCGGTGTTGGAGCGGACGACGAGCTCGTCGAGGACCGCCTGGTACAGACCGATCTGCTCGGTGGTCATCGGGCAGTGGTCGAGGGAGTCGATGCGGTCGGGCAGCTCGGCGGCGATGGCCGGTTCGGCCTTCGTGCGACGGAACACGAGCACCCCGTTGAGCGTCGCGAGCGCCGACTCGGCACCCCGCTCCTTGTCGGTGATCTGCTGCATCTGGCTGACGAAGGTGGCGCGATCGCCGAGCAGGCCGGGGTTGACGAAGTCCAGCAGCGCCCACAGGTCACCGAGCCCGTTCTCGATCGGGGTCCCGGTCAGCACCACCCGCATCCCGGCCTCCAGCCGTCGCAGCTGCTGGGCCGTCTCGCTGGCGGGGTTCTTGATGACCTGGGCCTCGTCGAGGACGATCCGGCTCCAGGCGATCGAGGCCAGGGCGTCCACGTCCCTGAGGGCGGTGCCGTAGGTGGTCAGCACCACGTCGGCGCGGGCCGCCTCCTCGGCCACCTCGTCGGCCTCGGCGCGGTTGGTGCCATGGTGCACCGTGACCTTCAGGTCCGGGGTGAAACGCGCGGCCTCGCTGGCCCAGTTGCCCACCACCGCCGGCGGCGCGATCACCAGCGCCGGGGCGGTCTGCTCGTCCCGGTCGCGCAGGAACGCGAGCAGGGTCGGGGTCTTGCCGAGCCCCATGTCGAGCGCGAGGCACCCGCCGAGCCCGGCGGACTCCAGGAAGTGCAGCCAGGCGAGGGCGTCCGCCTGGTAGCTGCGCAGCTCCCCCTCGAAGCCCTCCGGGGAGGTCGGCGGGTGGGCCGGCACCGCCGCGGCGCTCGCGAGCAGGTCCGCGGCCCAGCCCTCGCCCTCCAGCTGGATCGGGCGGCCGAGCGCGGTGCCGTCGAGCCCGAGGGCGTAGCGCAGCATGTCGGCGCCGGTGAGCTGGGTGCGGTTGGCCCGCTCCTCCAGGGCCGCGGCCGCCGCCTCCAGGTCGGCGTGCTCCACCGCGACCCAGCGCCCCTGCGACCGCACGAGCGGGCGCGACTGCGACGCCAGCTCGCGGATCTCGGCCGCGGTCAGCTCCTGGTCCCCGAACACCGCCGACCAGCGCACGTCCGACAGCTGCTGGGCACCGACGGCGCGCTCGGTGGAGCCGAGCGAGGTCAGCTTCAGCTGGGAGCTCGCCTTGCGCGTCGACAGCGGCGGCACCCGGACCTCGAAACCGGCGTTGGTGAGCACGGCGCCGAAGTGGGTCATCAGCTCCCAGGCCTCGTCCTGGCTGAGGATGACCTCGCCCCGGCGGCGGTCCTTGCCACGTTGCAGCGGCGCGTACAACCCCTCCAGCCGCTCGAGCTCGCGCTTGATGAGCTCCTTGCGCTCGTGGTTGGCGCGCGACATCGCGGCCTCCACCGGCTCGTCGCGTCGACGCCCCCCGGGGACGAGCGTGCGCAGCAGCCACGCGTCGCCCTCGTCCGGCGGGTCCAGCTGCACGATCAGCTCGAGCTTCGAGGCGCCCGTCACGCCTTCCGCCCAGGATTCGAGCCCACGGCGGATCTCCGTGCCCTGGGCGTGCGGGGCCTCGAAGGTGGACCCGTCGAGGCGCCCGAGCACCGCCTCGGCGATCTCGGCGGGACGCTGCGGCTGCGGCGGGGGCGCGGGCACCTCCACGCGCGCCGCCGCATCGCGGCAGATCGCGTCCACGAAGGACGCGACGATGCTGCGGGTGACGGTGCGGGCGTCGCGGCGCCCTTCGAGGGCGGCGACCGCGCCGGGCATCGCGCGCACCAGGTCGGTGAGCTCGTCGTGGTCGATCAGCGTCGGCTCCCACCGCACCGCGAAGTAGGAGCGGTTGGCGGGCGCGTCCCCGACCTTGCGCAGTTGCGGGACCATGCGGCCCTGCGCGACGAGGCGGACCGCGAGGGCCGCCGCGAGCCCGATCCACGTCACGCTCGGCGCCAGGTCCTCCTCGTCATGGGTGTCGGCGAGCGCGACGAGCCAGCCCAGGGTGTGGGCGATGTCCGCGGACAGCGCCGGTGCCGTCTGGCCGGAGGGCAGCGGGACGGGCTCGGCCGGGCGGAAGGCGTCCACCGGCGCCCCCGCCTGCACCAGACGGGCACCCACCGCTTCGACCGGCTCCGGCTGAGAGCCGAAGCCTGCGCTCCAGGCGACGAGGTCCCCACGCTGCCAGGAGAGCTGGAGCCGAGGTGGCGTGGGCTCGTCAGCGACCGGTACCTCCGCGTCCTCCTCCGCACCCCCTGCGGCTGCCTCACCGGCGCCGCGAGCGTCACCGGCCTGCTCGACGCGCGGCTCGGTGCGTTCCTCCGCGCGGGGATCGACCCCGGTCAGGTCGGTGAGCGCGTCGTCGATGCGGTCGCGCTCGTCGGTGAAGTCGGCCAGCACCAGGGAGCGCTCCGGGCCGGTGACCTCCCGCTCCAGCCGCTGCAGGGTGCGTTGCACGTCCCGTCGCAACCAGCGCAGCGCCTCGATCCACCCGTCGCGATCGCTCTCGAGCAGCGCGAGGTCACGGTCGCTGGCGGTGCCATCGAGGTGGGCCTGGGCGAGCTCGCGGAGGTCCTCCGGCGTGGCCCGCGGACCGCGGTCGATGCTGGCGATGGTGGTCCCTCCCTACGCCCGAGGCGACGGGCGCCGGATGGTGGCGAGGAGCGCTGCCGGCGCGACGGCGCGACGGCGCCGGCCTCCGGGAAGCTACGGGCGACGGCAGGTCAGGGTCGGGGCCCCTCCGTCGCAGCGGTCACGGCGGGCCGCCCAGGAACCCGCTCCCGCGCGGTCGGCCGGTGCCAGGGCGGGCCGGGTGCGTCGGGGAGTCGACCCCGTCCGACCAGGCCGTGCGTTCCGACCACCGGTCGTGGTCGTCGCAGCCCAGGCAGCAACACTGTAGCGAGATGATGGCGCTCGTGCCCGATGCGATCGGGCCGACGCCGAGCGACCCCGTCGGCCCCGCCGCGCGTCAGGCGAGCCCGGCGAGCGCCGGGTTGTGCGCGAGGGGGACCTCCTCGCCGGGCGGGACCGGCCCCGGCGGCGTGCCGTCACCGAAGGGCCGGCCTCCGAGCTCCTCGCGGAAGTGCGGGGTCCGCCACCCGGTCAGGTCCGGCCCGAGCGGAACGATCCCGGTCGGGTTGATGTCGGTGTGGACCTCGTAGTAGTGCCGCTTGATGTGGATGAAATCGACCGTGTCCCCGAACCCGGGGGTCTGGAACAGGTCCCGGGCGTAGGCCCACAACACCGGCATCTCCGTGAGCTTGGCCCGGTTGCACCTGAAGTGGTTGTGGTAGACCGCGTCGAAGCGCACGAGCGTCGTGAACAGCCGCACGTCCGCCTCGGTGATCGTGTCCCCGACGAGGTACCGGCGGGTCGCGAGCCGGTCGGAGAGCTGGTCGAGCCGGGCGAACACGCGCGTGTAGGCCTGCTCGTAGGCGTGCGCGGTCCCCGCGAACCCCGCCTCGTACACCCCGTTGTTCACGTCCCGGAAGACCTGCTCCATGACCGACTCGAGCTCGTCGTGATGGGCCTCGGGCAGCAGGTCCGGGGCACCCTCACGGTGGTAGGCGCGCCACTGGCTCGACAGGTCGCGGGTGATGCGGTCGAAGTCGTTGGTGACCACCGCCCCGCTCGGGACGTCGACGATCGCCGGCACGGTGATGCCGCGGTCGTAGCCGGGAACCCGGGCCTCGTAGGCCTCCTTCAGGCGTGCGATGCCCAGGACCGGGTCGACCCCGCCCTCGTCGAGGTCGAAGGTCCAGCTGCGCCAGTCGTGCGTCGGCCCGGCCACGCCCATCGGCAGGACCTGTTCCAGCCCGAGCAGGCGCCGCACGATGATGGCACGGTTCGCCCAGGGACAGGCCCGGCTCACGATCAGGCGGTAGCGCCCGGGCTCGACCGGCCAGCCGCTCGCGCCGTCGGCGGTGATGCGGTCGTCGAGGTAGCGCATGTCGCGCTCGTAGACGTCCTCGACGTACCCGCGGCCGACGCCCTCCGCGGCACCCTGCCCATCACGTGCGCCCATGATCCGCCCTCCTCGGTCGTCCGGCAGCATGCCGGGCGTTCGGGGCGACCACCAGCCCGTCCGGGTACCAACGACGGGTGGCGCACCGATGTGGAACGCTACCGCCCCGACCAGGAGCCACCGATGGACCCGCTGGATCTGCGCTTCGTCCTCAGCGCCAGTGACGTCCACGAGCTGCCGCGAAGCCCCGCCGAGGTGGCGGTGGGTGGGCGCTCGAACGTCGGCAAGTCCACCGTGGTGAACGCCCTGGCGGGACGGACGAAGCTGGCCCGAACCTCCAAGACCCCGGGTCGGACCCAGCTGCTGAACTGCTTCGCGACCCCACGCGGGGCGACGCTCGTTGACCTGCCGGGCTACGGGTACGCGAAGGTCTCGGCCAGCGAGCGCGAACGCTGGCAGCAGCGCACGCGGCGCTACCTGCTCGAACGCGAGGCGCTGGTCGCGACCCTGCTCCTCATCGACGGCGAGGTCGGCCCGACGGCCCTCGACCGGGAGATGCTCGCCTGGCTGCGCAGCGCGGACGTCGAGGTGGTGCTCGTGGCGACCAAGCAGGACAAGGTGCGCCCCTCGCGCCGACAGCGGCGCGAGCGGGAGCTGGCTGAGGGCTGCGGTGTCGCGCGCTCGGAGGTGCTGTGGGTCGCCGCCGAACGCGGGATCGGGATGGACCGGCTCCGTGCGCGCGTCGCCCACCTGCTCGGGGAGACGCAGGACCCGGCGCCGCGTTGAGGCGGTGGCCGCAGAGGTCGCGCTGGCCTCGGACCCGGTCACTCAGCCGGTGGCGCCCAGGCGGTCGGGGTCGGTCCCGGTGGTGAGCTCGACCACCACGCGCGTCCCGCCGCCGTCGGCGATCCAGGCGCGACCGCCGTGCAGCCGGGCGAACTCGGCCACCAACGCCAGCCCCACCCCGGTGCCAGGTTGCGGGTGGTCGTCGTCCAGCCGACGGAAGGGCTCGAAGACCCGCTCGCGGTCCTCGATGGCGATCCCGGGCCCTTGGTCCTCCACCTCGAGCCGCAGCCGCCGTGCGCCCTGCGGGTACAGCCGCACCTGCACCGGCCCGTCCGGTGCGTACTTGCCGGCGTTGCTGAGCAGGTTGGAGAGCAGGTGGGAGATCTGGACCGGATCCACCGTGCCGAAGAGCTCGTCCGGGACCTCGAGCTCGGCCCGCTGCGCCACCGAGGACGCGGCGACGACCTCGCGGACCAGCGCGGCGACGTCGATGTGCTGCCGGTCGGCGGTCAAGGTCCCACGGGCGAGGCGGTCGACGTCGAGCAGCTCGTCGAGGAGCTCGGCGAGCCGTCCGCTCTGGTCGAGCACCGCGGTCTCGATGCGCTCGCGGTCGACGGAACCGAGGTCGTCGCGCAGACGCACCAGGGTCTCGGCCATCCCCCGGATCACGGTCAGCGGTGTGCGAAGCTCGTGCGAGACCGCGGACAGGAAGGCGTTCTTGACCGAGTCCAGCTCCGCGAGCCGCTGGGCGTTGGCGCGCTCCGCCACCGCGATCTCCTCGAGGCGCTCCTGGTAGCGGACGCGGTCGGTCACGTCGCTGAAGTAGACGACCAGCGCGTCATCGCTCGGGTAGGCCCGGGCCTCGAACCACAGCTGCGAGTCGTAGGCGCGCTCCACGATCGTCCGCGGCTGGCCATCGGCCAGGGCCTGCTCGTAGGCCCGGTGGAAGCCACCCCCGACATCGTGCGGGAAGCTCTCCCACAGCGAACGCCCGACGACCTCCTCGGCCCGCACGCCGAGCGCCTCCTCGAAGCGGCGGTTGGCGAAGGTGACGGTCCAGTCGCGGTCGACGATGAAGATGGCGTCGGTCACGCTCGCCATCGTCAGCTGCAACCGCGCGGCCGCGCGATCCGCCTCCGCTCGGGCCAGGTGCTCGGCGGTTCGGTCCAGGATCACCCCCACCTGGAATCGGGGGGTGCCGTCCTCGGCTCGCACGAGGGTGCTGGAGACGTCCACATGAGCGGTCGTCCCGTCCCGGCGCCGGTACCGCTTCTCGACCCGGTACTGCTCGGCGTCGCCGGTGAGCAGCCGCACGTCCTCGTCGTCGCTGCGCGCCTGGTCCTCCGGGTGGTTCAGCACGGAGCGGTGCATGCCGATGAGCTCCACCTCGGGGTAGCCGGTCAGCTCGGACATGGCGTGGTTGACCCGGACGAGGCGACCGTCGAGGTCGGCGACGGCGATGCCCACCGGGGCGGAGGCCAGGATCGCCCGGGAGAAGCTCTCGCTCTCCCGCAGGCGCGCCACCGCCTGGTGTCGCTCGGTCGCGTCGTGCACCGTGGAGACCAGCACCGGCGTGCCATCGAGCACGATGGGTCCGCTGTAGACCTCGACGTCGCGCACCTCGCCACCGGCGGTGCGGTGGCGGAAGGCGAAGTAGTTCCGCTGCTGCTCCTCGGCGGAGCGCATCTCGCGCCGGACCTCCTCGGGCGGCAGCTGGTTGATGTCCAGGACCGTGCGGGCGCACAGCTCCTCGACCGACCACCCGTAGAAGCGCACCGCCGCCTCGTTGGCCGCGAGGATCCGTCCGCTGTCGGGATCGACGAGCAGCATGACGTTGGGGTGCGCCGCGAAGAGGGGTCCGGGATCCATAGGCACGCTTCCTACCATCCCGCCGGGGCCTCGGCACCGTCCACCGGCCCTGTCGCCGGCCCGATGCGGCTCACGCCTCGGCGGTGGGCGCCTCGGCGTGCCCGGTCGCGGCCGGACCGGACCGCGTCAGCGCCACGAGCAGGCGGGCTCGTGCCGCGGTCCGGGCACCCGGTGCTGGCTCGGGTGCCGCGGCGACCTCATCGAGCACGGCCTGGAGCCGGTCAGCGAGCGTCGCGAGCTGCTGCTCGTCCAGCCTGAGGCCCACACGGGCGAGCAGCACGATGCCGTCGGGGTCGGCCTCCACGAGCTCACCGGCGGCGACCGCGCGCAGGGCCTCGGCGGTCGCCGGGGTCCCCGACACCTCCCAGGAGCGGCCGGTCGCGCGGTAGGGCTGCTCGCGTGCGCCCCGCGTCCCCCGGCGCGGTTCCAGCGGCTCGAGGAAGCCCTGTGCCACCAGGGGGCCGAGGTGGTGGTGGATCGTCCCCGGACTGACGCCGAGCTCGTCGGCGAGCTCCTTCGTCGTCCGGCCCTGCCCGCGGCAGGCGAACAGGATCTGCAGGCGCGTCGGGTGCCCGAGGGCCTTGGCCTCGGCGGCGGTCATCGGTCGCCGGCGCGGTGTCGCGTGGGGGTCGTGATCCATGCCCGCATCATGGCACGTCCGAGGACGCTACTGTTCGAGGAAACGCGAAGACTCCGTCGCCACCCCGGCGGCACCGCGACGCTCGCCCGCATCCGGGGGGTCCTCGGCGGACGCTCGGCGGCCGAGGCGCCAGGAGCGGACGATGACGCCACACGAGCCGGCCCCAGGCCGCCCAGCACCGACGTCGTCGGCCCTGGATGGACGCTACTGGCGCCTGTGGAGCGCGGTCGCGGCGTCCAACCTCGGGGACGGCCTGGTCTCGCTGGCGCTGCCGTGGCTCGCGTCCCTGCTCACCCGGGACCCGCTGGCGATCTCCGGCGTGGCCCTCGCCACCCGCCTGCCCTGGCTGGTGTTCAGCCTGCAGGCCGGTGTGCTCTCCGACCGGCTCGACCGGCGCCGGCTGATGGTCGCCGCCAACAGCGTCCGCGCCGTGCTCGCCACGGGCGTGGCCCTGGCGGTGCTCCTGGACCTCGCGAACCTGCCCCTGCTCTACCTCGTCGCCTTCGGGCTCGGGATGTGCGAGGTGCTGTTCGACAACACCTCGCAGGCGCTGCTGCCGGCGGTCGTCCCGCGGGAGCGTCTGGAGCGCGCCAACGGCAACCTCATGGGCGCCCAGATGGTGATCGCCGACCTGCTCGCCCGCCCGGTGGCGGGGGCGCTCGTGGGTGTCGCGCTGTCCCTGCCCTTCGCGATCGACGCGGCGACGGCCGCGATCTCCGCCGGGCTGATCGCGAGCATCCCGGGACGCTTCCGGACCACCCGGGCACCGGCCGCCACCCCGCCGCCGATGCGGACCCAGGTGCGCGAGGGGCTCGCCTGGCTGTGGCAGCACCGTCTGCTGAGGACCCTGGCCATCGCGCTCGGGCTCCTGAACGGGATCTCCGCGGCGACCGCCGCCACCTTCGTGCTGTTCGCGCAGGAGGTGCTCGGTCTCGACGGGTTCGGGTTCGGCGTGCTGCTCACGGTCAGCAGCATCGGGGGACTGCTCGGCAGCGTCCTCGCGCCGTCGGTGACCGCGCGGCTGGGCTACGGGCCCTCGCTGCTGCTGGCGGTGCTGGTCCCGACCGTCGCCTTCGCGGTCATCGCGACCACCTCCTCCGCGGCGGTCGCGGGCGTCGCCGCCTCGGTGTCCGGGTTCACGGCCGTGGCCTGGAACGTGGTGACGGTGTCGCTGCGGCAACGGCTGATCCCCGACGCACTGCTCGGCCGGGTCAACAGCGTCTACCGCTTCTTCGGCTGGGGCATGATGCCGGTCGGGACCCTGCTCGGCGGGGCCCTGGTCTCGCTCGTGGAGCGCAGCGGGGACCGGTTGCTCGCGCTGCGCGCCCCCTTCGCGCTCGCGGTGCTCGTCCACCTCGTGCTGCTCGTCACCATCTCCCCGCGGCTGACGACCGCCGCGGTCACGGCGGCGAAGGCCGAGGCTGATGCGGGGGCGGACGCCGACGCGCCGACCGGCGACCTTCCCGACGCCTGACCCGACCGGTTGGCCGCGGGAGCGGACCGAGCCAGGGGTACGCTCGCGCGTGCTCGGCGGCGACCGCTGCTCGCACCGCGACCGCCTGAGCTCCCTCCCGGCGCGCCCTCGCGCTCGACCCGCCCGCGTCCCCGCGGGCCCGTCCCCCACCGGATCCTGCTGTGGCCTCCCGCTCCGACCTGCGCAACGTCGCGATCATCGCCCACGTCGACCACGGCAAGACCACCCTCGTGGATGCGATGCTGTGGCAGTCGGGGGCCTTCCGCGCCAACCAGGACGTCGCGGAGCGGGTCATGGACTCCGGCGACCTCGAGCGCGAGCGCGGCATCACGATCCTGGCCAAGAACACCGCGGTCGTGCTGCCGGCCGCGGAGGGCAGCACCCAGGGGCCCGTGACCCTCAACGTCGTCGACACGCCCGGCCACGCCGATTTCGGCGGCGAGGTGGAGCGTGCGCTGGCGATGGTGGACGCCGCGCTGCTGCTGGTCGACGCGAGCGAGGGCCCGCTCCCCCAGACCCGGTTCGTGGTCCGCAAGGCGCTGGAGGCGCGCCTGCCGATCCTGCTGGTGGTCAACAAGATCGACCGGCCCGACGCCCGCATCGCCGAGGTGGTCGACGAGACCTACGACCTGCTCATCGACCTCGGGGCCGACGATGCGCAGCTCGACCTGCCCGTGCTCTACACGAACGCGCGCGAGGGCACGGCGACGCTCGACCCGCAGACCGCCGGGGTGGACCTCGCCCCGCTGTTCGGGGCCATCCTCGACCACGTCCCCGCACCGACCTTCGACCCGGACCAGCCCTTCCAGGCCCTGGTCACCAACCTCGACGCCTCCCCCTACCTCGGCCGCCTGGCGCTGTGCCGGATCCAGCACGGCACGGTCCGCCGCGGCCAGACCGTCGCCTGGTGCCGGGAGGGCGGGGAGGTCGCGCGCGTCAAGCTCTCCGAGCTGTACCTGACCGAGGCGCTCGACCGCGTCGCCGCCACCGAGGCCGGCCCCGGCGACCTCATCGCCGTCGCCGGCATCGACGAGGTCACCATCGGCGACACCCTGGCGGACCTCGATGACCCCCGCCCGCTGCCGCGGCTGACCGTGGACGAGCCGAGCCTCGGGATGACGCTCGGGGTGAACACCTCGCCCCTGGCGGGCCGTGAGGGGACGCAGCTGACCGCACGGCTCATCCAGGCCCGGCTCGAGCAGGAGCTCGTCGGCAACGTCTCGCTGCGGGTGCTGCCGACCGAGCGGCCCGACACCTGGGAGGTCCAGGGCCGGGGAGAGCTCCAGCTCGCCATCCTGGTCGAGACGATGCGGCGGGAGGGCTTCGAGCTGACCGTCGGCAAGCCGCGGGTGGTCACCAAGGAGATCGACGGGCAGGTGCACGAGCCCTTCGAGGCGCTCTCGATCGACGTGCCCGAGGAGTACGTCGGTGTGGTCAGCCAGCTGCTCGGCCTGCGCAAGGGCCGCATGCAGCAGATGGTCAACCACGGCACCGGCTGGGTCCGGCTCGAGTACCGCGTCCCGGCCCGGGGCCTGATCGGGTTCCGGACCGAGTTCCTGACCGAGACGCGCGGGACCGGCATCCTGCACCACGTCTTCGACGGCTACGAGCCCTGGCAGGGGGAGCTTCGGACCCGCCCGAACGGCTCCCTGGTCGCGGACCGGCAGGGGCAGGCCACCCAGTTCGCGCTGCTCAACCTCCAGGACCGCGGGCAGCTGTTCATCGCGCCCGGCGCGGAGGTCTACGCCGGCATGATCGTCGGCGAGAACGCCCGCAGCGAGGACATGGACATCAACCCGGCCAAGGAGAAGAAGCTCTCCAACGTGCGCTCGGCGACCGGGGATGAGCTGGTGCGCCTCGCCCCGCCGCGGCTCCTCTCCCTCGACCAGGCGCTGGAGTTCATCCGCGAGGACGAGGCGGTGGAGGTCACGCCGTCCGCCGTCCGGCTCCGCAAGGTCGAGCTCGACCCGGCGATCCGGGCCCGTGCCACCAAGCGCGCCAAGTACGGCGCCGCCCCGGCCTGATCCGACCCCGCCGCCGACCGGGCCACCGCCGGCACGGCAGCGGGGTCGGTCGTCTTAGCCGGAGCGATCCGCGCCGCCGGAGCGGTCCTGGCGACCCGAGGTGGCGCTCCCCGAGCGTGCCGGGGTGCGCTCGGGCTCCGGCGCGGCGCCGCCGCTGCGCGCGCGCTGCACCAGCGCGAGCAGGAGCACGAGCAGGACCGAGGCCAGGGTGAGCGCGAGCAGGCCCGTGAGGTCCTCGAGCAGCGTCGGGGTGAACACCATCGCGAGCCCGAGCACGACCATCAGCGAGCCGCCGACCAACTTCAGCGCCCGGCCGTGCTTCTCCTCGACGCGGGTGACCTCCATGGTGACCACCACGACGCCGAAGAGCAGCAGCTCGTCCAGCACGTAGATGAGCAGGTACAGCCCGAGCAGGCCGGCGAACTCCGCCCCGCGCTCGATCCCGAGCGACTGCAACGTGCCCGTCCACACCACGGGGAAGCCCATGGTGCAGGGCAGCTCGATGATGGAGGCACCGGCTGCCAGCACCACGGTCGTGCCAAGGATCGGCAGCAGCGGCCGCTCGTGGTCACGGACCGCCCGCCCACCCCGGTACAGCCGGGGCTTGAACCGGTCCGGGATCGTGAAGGACAGCCCCTGCTTGTAGGCGAAGTAGTCCTTGATGTTGACCAGCCCCACGAACAGGGCCACCGCGCCGACGATCCAGGTGATCGCGGTCACCGAGGACAGCAGGTCCACGACCGTGAAGACCCCGACGATGAACAGCCCGTAGATCGCCGTGGTCACCGTGAGGAAGGTGAGCCCGACCGCGAGCACCCGTCCCCGGGTGGCACCCGCGTTCAGCACCATGGCGAGCAGGATCGCCAGCACCCACAGCGAGCAGGGGTTGAACCCGTCGACGAAGGCGATCAGGGCGGTCACCCCGAGCGCGGAACGGCCGGTGAGCTCCACCTCGCCGACCAGGGGGACCTCGACGCTGGTGTCCACCTCGTCGCCGTCGAGGTCCGCACCCGGGCCCAGGGCAGCATCCAGATCGTCGTCGAGCTCCTGCTCGGCGGCGACCACCGTGGTGAGCGCGTCGACGACCTGGGTGATCTCGCGCCCGATCTCCTCGCTGTAGCCGATCCAGATGCGGTCACCGACCAGCGTCGTCGGCACCCCGGAGGGCTCCTGGCCACGGCTGAGCAGCTCCTCCGCCCAGCGGTCCCGGGCCGCGGTGTCCTGGGAGACCTCGTGCCGGACGACGTCCAGCGGGGGCGCGTACCGCTCCTCGAGGTCGTCGAGGTAGAGCTCCATCTCCTGGCAGTACGGGCAGGTCAGCGAACCGAAGTACAGCAACTCGACGCGCCCGTCCTCGGTCACCGCACCGCGCAGGTCGTCCGGGAGCTGCTCCACCGGCGAGGTCGCCGCGTCCTGCGCCAGAGCCGGGGCGATACCGAGCAGGGGGGCGAGCACCGTCCCGAGAGCGATGACCACGACTAGGGCCACGCGCAGGCGCCGGTCCAGCCAGCGCCGACCGAACCCCAGGTCCATCACAGCCTCCGATAGGACACCTGACACCGGGCGTCCTTGAGAGCATCGCCAGCACGGCCCCGGCCGTAGCCGGGCGTGAGACCCGTTCTCGGTGGGGCTTGTGCCCCTGCCGGCCCACGGCGGATGGTCCGCCTGGTCGGGCACCGACCCGGAACCTGCCCTGGTTCGAACGACGCTTGCTAGCGTCACGCGCGACGTGGAGGGCGCCTTGGAGGACGGATCCGAGCGGGAGGCGGACCTGCACGCACGCCTCCACGAGCTCAAGGAACGCTTCACCCTGGCGATGACGCACGCGCCGATCGGCATGGCCATCTCCCGCCTGGACGGCTCGTGGGTCGCGGTGAACCCGGCGCTGTGCAAGCTCCTCGGCTACCCCGAGGAGGAGCTGCTCGGCGACCTCACCTTCGCCGACCTCACCGACCCCGAGGACCTCAGCCGGGAGCGCGTGCTGCTCGATGAGCTCCTCGCAGGCCAGCGCAGCTCCTACGGGCTGGACAAGCGCTATCACCGCTCCGACGGCTCGCTCGTGTGGACCCACACCGTCGTCTCGCTCGTACGCGACGAGCAGGACCAGCCGCGCTACTTCGTGGCCCAGTGCGTCGACACGACCGACCAGCACCGCATCGAGGACGAGCTCCGCCACACCGCCGCACAGCTCGAGCGCACCGCGTCCGCGCTGCGGATCAGCGACGAGATCCGGCTCGCCTTCCTGCGCGCCACCTCGCACGAGCTCCGGACCCCGTTGACGGTGGTCGCCGGCGTCGCGGACACGCTGCGCCGCCACCACGCCGAGCTCAGCGACGAGCAGCAGCTCGAGCTGCTGGACCGGCTCCAGGTGCAGGCACACCGCCTGACCGAGACGGTGACCGATCTGCTGGACGTCGACCGGCTCACCACGGGACTCGGGCGGGCGACCCTGCGGCCGCTGCCGCTGGCCCAGGTGGTGCGGACGGTGCTGGACGCGACACCCACCCCCGACCGCCGCCTCGACGTGGAGCTCACCGAGGTGGTGGTGGACGGCGATCTCCCGAAGGTCGAACGGATCGTCGCGAACCTGCTCGACAACGCGGTGCGGCACACCGGTCCGGGCGGGTGGATCGGGGTGCGGACCCTCGTCGCCGGCGACCGCGCACTGCTCGTCATCGAGGACGACGGCCCGGGGCTACCCGCCGCGGTGCGGGAGCGGATCTTCGA
>JBKHDS010000018.1:0-15422 GCA_046541215.1 Nitriliruptoraceae bacterium | reverse complement strand
CCCGGCCCGGCCACGGGGCAACAGGCAGCGATCTCGCCGCGGTCCCGGCACGCCGGCGCGCCGTCGGCTCGCCCCCGGTCGTCGCTTCGCCTCAGGCCGTCGCCGCGTAGACCGGCAGCGCGATGCGGAACAGCAGGCGCTCGAGGTGGAGCTCCGGGCTGCCGTTCCGGTCGAGCGCGGCACGGCAGGCGGCCACCGACGCGAGCGCCTCGACCGCGTCGCGGATCGGGAGCCGCGCCGCGTCCCGGCGCAGCGCCACCTCGGCATCGGGGTTGACCAGGGTGTCGACCCCGGCGCCGCTGGCGACCGCGATGAGGTCACGCAGGTAGCTGGCGAGGTCGTCGAGCACCAGATCGAGCGCCTGCCGCTGCGCCTGCCGCTCGGTGCGCTCGTGCCGCCGCGTGATCTGCTGCTTGATGCGGGGCGGCCACCCCCGGCCGCCCTCCACACCGAACTCGGCCTCGAGGCGGGCGAACTCCTCGGCGTTGCGCTCCTTGACCACCGCGGAGCGCGACCGCGCCCACGCGACGAGCTCCTTGGCGAGCGGGACCACCACCCCGGGACCCGCGGTGGCGAGGGTGTCGAGCACCTCCAGGTGCCGATCACGCGCCTGTGCCACCGCAGCATCGGCGAGCGCTTCCAGCCGCTGCGGCGAGCCTCCCGAGGCGCGCACGAGCGCATCCCGACGCTCGGGAACCAGCCCGAGCTGGTCCGCCCGGGCGGTGAGCGCGGCCGGCCCCCACGGGACCAGGTCGAGCCGCCGGCAGCGCGAGACGACCGTGTCGAGCAGAGCACCGTCGTGCTCGGCATCCAGCACCCACACCACCGAGGGCGGCGGCTCCTCGAGGATCTTCAGGAACGCGTTCTGCGCCGCCTCGTTCATCCGGTCGGCCGCGACCACCCGCAGGACCCGGCGGCGACCCTCGCTCAGCGACCGGCTCGCCAGCGGGATCCACCCCTCGCGCACATCGGCGACCACGTGCGCCGCACCATCGGGCTCGAGGTCGAGCACGGCCGGGTGCGTCCCGCGCAGGACCCGCACGCAGCTCGCGCAGTGACCGCAGCCAGCGTCCGGCATCGGGGGGTCGGCACAGTTCAGCGCCGCCCCGAGGGCCCGGGTCAGCTGCTGCTGGCCGACGCTGCGGAGACCGACGAGCAGCCACGCGTGGGCGAGCTCGTCCCGCGCCAGCGCCGTCCGCACCGCCTGGACGGCGGCGCGTTGCCCGATCACCTCGGCCCAGGGGTCGGTGCCGTCGCTGGCGGCGGTCACCCGTGTGCCTCGCCAGCTCGCTCGGTGACCGGTGCCGGTGGCAGCCCGACGATGGCTCCGACGCGCGCCCGGATGGCCGCGTGGAGGTGCTCCACCGGCTGCGAGGCGTCAAGCACCAGGTAGCGCGCGGGATCGGCGACGGCCCGCCGCCGGTACGCCGAGCGCACGAGCCGGTGGAACTCGAGCCCCGCCGTCTCGAGCCGGTCCGGCGCGCCGGCCTGGCCCGCACGCGCCAGCCCGGTCGCGGGGTCCACGTCGAGCAGCACCACGAGGTCCGGCTCGACCCCGGCGGTCGCCCACCGGTTCAGCTCCGCGATCCGCTCCTCGCCGAGAGCCCGGCCGGCGCCCTGGTAGACCACCGAGGAGTCGATGTACCGGTCGCACAGGACGATCTGACCCCGCTCCAACGCCGGGACGATGACCTCCCGCACGTGCTGGGCGCGAGCCGCCGCGTACAGCAGCGCCTCAGCCCGCTCGTCCATCCGTTCGTTCGTCTCCGCCAGCAGCAGCTCACGGACGGCTTCGCCGAGCCGCGTGCCGCCCGGCTCCCGTGTCAGCACCGACACGTGCCCGGCCCGCTCCACGGCCGCTCGCAGGAGCCGGATCTGGGTCGACTTGCCCGAGCCGTCCCCGCCCTCGAAGACGATGAACGCGCCCTTGAGCGCTGCGGCGTCCACCTCGACGCCGGCCGCCAGGTCCAGGCCCGACTCGGCACCGAGCGCGGTCGCGAGCGCACGACCGACCAGGACCGAGCCCACCAACGCGAGCACCCCACCGAGCAGCAGGGTGATCCGCACCCCGCCGAAGACGTAGGGGAACAGGGCCTCGGGGACGCCCTCGTCGTTGATCGTGATGACCCGTTGCTCCCGGCCGAGCACACCGATGAGCAGCGGTACCCCGACGCTCGAGCCGAAGATCGCGACCCGCACCCCGGAGTTGAAGGCCGCGAAGGTCCGGCCACGGATCGCGTCGTTCACCCGGCGCTGCAGGATCGTGTACCCGCAGATGAAGGAGATCCCGGCCCCGAACCCCATCACGACGGCCGGTGGTAGTGCGGTGAGCAAGGTCGGCATGAGCGCGGTGACGATCAACGAGCCGCCGGCCAGCCCGATGCCGGGGGCGAAGAGCCGCTCCGGGGCCATCCGCCGCGTCAACGGCTCGGCGGCCAGCAGCCCGAGGACCAGCCCGATGCCCACGGTGGTGACCAGGACCCCGTAGCCGGCCGGGCCCGTGTTCAGGAGGTTCGCGAAGAACTCACCGGTGGTGATCACGACCCCGGCGACCCCGAAGGCGACCATCACCCCGACGATCAGCGCTCGGATGACCGGCTGGGTGGCCACGAAGCGGAAGCCCTCGAGCAGCGATGCCCAGGCGCCCGGCTGCTCGAGCTGATCCGGCCGGCCGTGCGACCGGTCCGCCCTGGGTCCAGCCTCGCCGGCGGGACCGGGACCGCCCACCGCACCGAGCGGCCCGAAGGCACCCGGTCGGCGTGCCCGATCCGGGAGCCGCAGCAGCAGCAACAGGGGCGCGGCGAGGAAGAACGAGAGCGCGTTGAACCAGATCGGCACCGCCAGCGGACGATCCGCGAGGAAGCCGGACTCGGGGGCGAGCGCGACGGTGGCGGCGAGCAGCACCGAGTACAGCGCGGCACCGATCGGCAGCGTGCCGTAGGTGGTCAGCAGGTTGATCTGGTTCGCCACGACGAGGTCGCGTCGGTCGACGATCGACGGCAGGACCGCGTCCTTGGCCGGCGCGAACAGCGCTGACAGCAGCTCGATCATCAGCGTCGCGAGCAGCAGGGTCAGGACCTCGTTGGTGAACGGGATGAGCGCCATGACCGTTCCACGACCGAGGTGGGTCGCGACCATGACACGCCGCCGGTCCCACCGGTCCACGAACACCCCGGCGACGGGGCCGAGCAGCAGGCTCGGCACGACCCGGGCGACCATCACCCCGGACACCGCGAAGGCCGCCGCGCGCGTCGGACCGAGGATGTCGCCGGTCAGGGCGATGATCGCCAGGAACCCGATCCAGTCGCCCATCGACGACAGAAAGGTCGAGGAGGCCAGCGCCCGGAAGTTCCGGTTCCGTAGGAGGCTGCGGTACGAGCCAACGGCATCACCACGCGGCTGCTTGCCGCGCTCCGGTGTCCCAGGCTGCCCGTCGTCCATCGGCTGATCGTAGCGACGCCGCCCTCGCTCCAGCGGAGAGGAACGACCACCGCACCACCCGAACGGCCAGGTGTCAGCGTCCTGACCGCTCGGCCCGCACCGGGCAGCGCCTGGCGAGCTAGGAGGCGGTCCGCTTCGTCGTCTTCTTGGCGCTGGTCTTCTTGGCGCTGCTCTTCTTAGCGCTGGTCTTCTTCGCGGTGGACGAGGAGCCGCCCTTGCGCTTCGTGCCCTTCTTCTTCGCCGGCGGGTCCTGCACGCCGGTCAACCTCATCGGGATCGGCGGGGGCAGCTCCTCGGTCTCCAGGGGTTCGCCGCCGAGCTCGGGGTCGTAGGCCTCCACGCCCTCGATGACCGTCCACGTAGCCGCGCTCGGGACGTCGAAGTCCTCGAGCGCGAAGACGTGGTTGCGCTCGGGGTGGGTGCAGATCGCGACCGGCTCCTTGCGGTTGCGCGGCGGCGGACGCAGGGGCGCGCCGCACTCCGGACAGGGGGTCGCGATCGGCAGCGACCAGACCGCGAAGGCGTCCTCCGGGTAGCCGGTGGACCCGACGAAAGGCTTGCCGTACCGGGAGGTTCGCCGCTCGAGGAAGCTGCCCTCCGGATCGGTCGGGGAGCGGAACGGCCGGGCGTGCCCGTCCTCGTCGAGGTACATCAGCCGCTGCTGGACGTTGCGGATCCCCTTGCACCGCGGGTAGTCCACGCAGCCGTAGAAGGTCCCGAAGCGGCCGCTGCGCGCGACCATCGGCTTGCCGCACTCCGGACAGCGCACGCGTTCGTCGGGCTCGGGCTCCGGCTCCGGTTCCCCGACCGATCCGTCCTCCTCGAGCGGCAGGGTCCCGTCGCAGTCCGGCCACCGGCTGCAGGAGGCGAACCACTGCTTGGACTTGCCCGAGAACACCCGCTCCATCGGCGCCCCGCAGACCGGGCAGTCCGCCGGCTGGTAGAGCGGCAGCCGTGGGCGCTCGGGCTTGCGCTCCCGCACCCACTCGTCCACCTCGTCGAGGAAGCGGTGGACCATCGCCGACCAGTCCTCCTCGCCGGCGGCGATCTCGTCCAGGGTCTCCTCCATGCGCGAGGTGAACCCGACGTCGACGATCTCGTGGAAGTGGGCGGTGAGGAACGAGACGACGACCTCGCCGAGCGGGGTGGCGAAGAACCGGCGCGACTCCTTGCGGACGTACTCGCGGCTCTCGAGGGTGGAGATGATCGAGGCGTAGGTGGAGGGCCGGCCGATGCCCTCCTCCTCGAGCCGCTCGACCAGCGTCCGTTCGGAGTACCGCGGCGGAGGTGAGGTCTCGTGCTGCTGGGGGTCGAGCTCGGCGAGGTGCAGCGCCTGTCCCTCGTCGAGCTCCGGCAGCGCGTCGGTGACCTCCTCGTCCCCCTCGTCCTCGTCGCGCAGGGCCCGGTAGGCGCGCAGGAAGCCATCGAAGCGCTCCACCTGCCCGGTGACCCGGAAGGTCAGGGCGTCCGCTCCCTCGCCACCGACCACGTCAGCGGACACCCGGTCGAAGATGGCCGCGGCCATCTGCGTCGCGACCGTGCGCTTCCAGATCAGCTCGTACAGGCGGGCCTGCTCGGCGGAGAGGTAGCGCCGGACCTTCTCCGGGGTGCGCGCGATCGACGTGGGCCGGATCGCCTCGTGGGCCTCCTGGGCGCCCTTGGCCTTGGAGGCGAACCGCCGCGGCGTCGCGATCGTGTAGCGCTCCCCGAAGGTGGTGCGCACGTGGTCCTGGATCTCCCCGAGCGCCTGGTCGGAGAGGTTGAGCGAGTCGGTCCGCATGTAGGTGATGAGTCCGACCTGCTCGCCGCCGAGGTTGATGCCCTCGTACAGCTGCTGTGCCACGGCCATCGTCTGCCGGGCGCTGAAGCCGTACTTCGAGGCCTCGCCCTGCAGGGTCGAGGTCTTGAAGGGGGGCTTCGGCTGGCGCTTGGTCTCGCTGCGACGGACCTCGTCGACGTGGTAGTCGAGGGTGGCGGCACGCTCCGCGATCGAGCTCGCCTCGGCCTCGGAGCGCACCACCAGCAGCCCGGCACGCTGGGCGTCGGTGCGGTCCTCGAGGTCCTTCGGGGTGGCGAGGCGACGTGGCCCGACCGCGTGGAGCTTCGCGTCCACCTCGCCGGGACCGCCGGCCTCGCGGGCGAAGAGGGCGGGGAAGCTCCAGTACTCCTCGGGGACGAAGGCCCGGATCTCCTCCTCCCGATCGACGATCATGCGCAGCGCCACCGACTGGACCCGTCCGGCGGAGATCCCCGAGGAGACCGTGCGCCACAGGACCGGCGAGATGCGGTAGCCGACGATGCGGTCCACGGCACGCCGGGCCTGCTGCGCGTCGACGAGCGCGGTGTTCAGGCGCCGCGGGGAGGCGAACGCCTCCCGGATCGCGGCCTCGGTGATCTCGTCGAAGGTGACCCGCTTCGTCTCGTCGACGTCGAGGTCGAGCACCTCGGCGATGTGCCAGGCGATCGCTTCGCCCTCGCGGTCGAGGTCCGGGGCGAGCCAGACGGTCCCGGCGTCCTTGGCGGCCTTGCGCAGGGCCGCGACGTGCTTCTTCGAGCTCTCCGGCACCTCGTAGACGAGATGAGCCTCGCCGTCGTCGCCGAACTCGATCGCGAAGTCGGACCGGGGCAGGTCCCGGATGTGGCCGTAGGAGGCGAGCACCGTGTAGCCCGCACCGAGGTAGCGCTCGATGGTCTTGGCTTTCGCCGGTGACTCGACGATGACGAGGTTGTCTGCCACGGGGATGCTGGTCCTTGGTATCGAGCGGCACGCGCGGGCGGGACGAGGGCCCGGCGTGACGCTGCGGTCAGCGCGAGATCGCGGGGAGGGCCGGTTCGGGGGCGTCGGCGCGGAAGGTGAGCCCCGCCGCGGCAGATGTCAACCGGGCAGCCGTCGCAGCGACCGGCTGACCGACCGGTTCCGGCCGCAGCATCGGCGCGCCGGGGGCGGCGCCGAGCAGCCCCATCGGCGCTGCTCAGGTGGCGCTCGCAGGGTCGTTGTGCCCCGGCCGACAGGACGCCCGGATGGAGCCGCCGAGCCCCTTCTCGCTAGGCTGCGAAGCGATGCGAGCCGTGGCGGCCCACGGACTCGCCCCCTTGCGTGCTCGGGGTCGACAGCGTCGTGGCAGGACAGCCTGGCGCCGCGGTGGTCCACGCCGGGCCGCTGCCAGCCACCTCATCGTGGGGGTGGCCATCACCGACCGCGGCACCACGCCCCCGATGAGCACCGTGCGAGCTTCCTCGACCGAGCCCCTCCTGGAACGGGACCGACCGAAAGGCACGACCCCGTGGAACTGATCCCCTACCTCGCCGTCATCGCGGCCGTCTCCGGACTGGCGCTGGCGGCCTACTTCGCCAAGGTGGTGAACGCTGCGGACCCCGGCGACGAGGTCATGAGCGAGATCGCCGCCGCCATCCGTGACGGCGCCATGGCCTTCCTGCGCCGCGAGTACCGCGCCATCGCGATCTTCGTGGTCGCGCTGTCCGCCGTGGTCTTCGTGGTGCTGCCGACGCTCAGGCCCTGGGGCTCGATCAGCCTCATCCTCGGGGCGGTGTTCTCCGCCGCCGCCGGGTTCGTGGGGATGCGCATCGCCACCGCCGCGAACGTCCGCACCGCCCAGGCTGCCCGCGACGGTGCCGGCAAGGCCCTGCCGCTGGCCTACCGCGGCGGTGCGGTGATGGGCTTCACGGTCGCGGGACTCGGCCTGCTCGGTATCGCGCTCGCCTACCTGCTGTTCGTGGAACTGCTCCGGGTCGACGATGCCTTCCAGGTGGTCGCTGCCTTCGGGCTCGGAGGCTCCTCGATCGCTCTGTTCGCGCGTATCGGTGGCGGGATCTACACCAAGGCCGCCGACGTGGGCGCCGACCTCGTCGGCAAGGTCGAGGCCGGCATCCCCGAGGACGACCCGCGCAACCCGGCCACCATCGCCGACAACGTCGGCGACAACGTCGGGGACGTCGCGGGCATGGGCGCCGACCTCTTCGAGTCCTACGCCGGGTCGATCGTGGCCCCGATGGTCCTCGCTGCGCTGCTGTTCGGCGGCGTCGACTTCGACACCAAGGTCGTCGCGGACTCCTTCACCGCGCTGCAGGAGACCACCTTCCTGTTCCCGCTGTTCGTCGGCGCCATCGGGATGTTCGCCTCGATCCTCGGTGCGTTCCTGGTGCGGGGCCGCAAGGGCCGCTCGCTGTCCAGCCAGCTGCACTTCGGCACCAACGTGGCGATGGTCATCACCGCGGCGGTCGCCGTCGGCGGAGCGCTGTGGATCTTCGGTGACGTCGAGGAGATCGCGAGCCCGATCTGGCTCGGGCTGCCGATCGTGCTCGGCCTCGCTGCCGGCTACCTGATCGGCTTCGCGTCCGAGTACTACACCTCGGACCACTACGAGCCGGTCAAGAAGCTCGCGAAGCAGGCCGAGACCGGCCCCGCCACCGTCATCATCGCGGGCGTCGCCGAGGGGATGATCTCCACCTTCGCCTCGGTCCTGCTCATCTCCGGGGCGATCGGTGGGTCCTACTGGTTCGGGACGCTCGCCTTCGCCGGCAGCGAGTTCGAGTTGGCCGGCGGGCTCTACGCCGCCGCCCTCGCCGCCATCGGGATGCTGGCCACCACCGGCGCCGTGGTCGCCGTCGACGCCTACGGGCCGATCTCCGACAACGCCGGCGGCATCGCCGAGATGGCGCACATGCCGCCGGAGGTGCGCGAGATCACCGACTCGCTGGACGCGCTCGGCAACACCACCGCCGCGGTCGCCAAGGGCTTCGCCATCGGCTCCGCCGCGCTCACCGCGCTCGCGCTCTTCCGGGCCTACACCGCCGCGGTGGACATCTCGGTCATCGACCTCACCGACGTCGAGGTGATCATCGGGCTGTTCATCGGCGGGATGCTGACCTTCGCCTTCGCCGCGCTGACGATGAAGTCGGTCGGCCGGGCCGCCCAGGACATGATCCTCGAGGTGCGGCGCCAGTTCGCCGAGATCCCGGGCCTGCGCGAGGGCAAGGAGGGTGTCAAGGCCGAGTACGCCAAGTGCGTGGACATCTCCACGAAGGCATCCCTGCGCGAGATGATCCTGCCGGGCTCGCTCGCCGTGGTCGTGCCGCTCGCCGTCGGGCTGTTCTCCGCCGAGGCCCTCGGTGGCCTGCTCGCCGGGTCGCTGGTCGCCGGCTTCCTGCTCGCCATCTTCATGGCGAACGCCGGGGGTGCGTGGGACAACGCGAAGAAGTACATCGAGGCGGGCAACCACGGCGGCAAGGGCTCCGAGGCCCACAAGGCCGCGGTCGTCGGTGACACCGTCGGTGACCCCTTCAAGGACACCTCGGGTCCGGCCATGAACATCCTCATCAAGGTCATGACGATCGTGGCGCTGGTCTTCGCGCCGGTGTTCCTGGCCTGAGCCACGCCCGAAGCACCCGGCGGCCCACCCCTCGCGGGTGGGCCGCCGCGCGTTCGGGCGTCGGGTGGCCCGGCCTTCCGGCCGGCCCCGACGAGGACGCCCCCCGCGGCGGGCAGTAGCGTTGAACCCTGACCGGAGGGGGCGTGGTGGACCTCGGCGTGTTCGAGCAGATCGCCCTCGTGCTGGCCGTCTGCGTCGCCGCCGCGGGACTCGCCACGCTGCTGCGGCAGCCGGTCGTCGTCGGCGTGCTCGTGGCCGGCATCGCCGTCGGTCCGGCGGCGCTCGACCTGGTCAGTGCCGGCTCGGAGCTCGACCTGCTCGCCACGGTCGGTACCTCGCTCCTGCTGTTCGTCGTCGGGCTGAAGCTCGACGTCCGGATCCTGCGGCGGCTCGGCACCGTGGCCGCCGCCGCCGGGCTCGGGCAGGTCGGCTTCACGGCCCTGCTCGGCTACCTCCTCGCGATCGCGCTGGGCTTCGACACGGTCGACGCCGCCTACCTCTCCCTCGCGCTGACGTTCTCCTCCACCGTGATCGTGGTGAAGCTGCTGACCGACAAGCGGGAGCTGCACACCCTGCACGGGCGCATCGCCCTGGCCATCCTGGTGGTGCAGGATCTGGTCGTGATCGTCGCGATGCTCGCGATCACCGCGGTCGGTGACCTCGGTGACCTGCCCGGGGTACCGCTCGCCGCGCGCGTCGGCGAGGTCGTGCTGCGCGGCCTGCTGCTGCTCGCCATCGCCGGGGTGATGGGACGCGTCGTCGCGCCCCGCCTGACGGGGCTGTTCGAGCGGCAGGGCGAGCTGCTCGTGCTCGCCGTGGTGACCTGGTCGGTCCTGCTGGCCTCGCTCTCCCTCGAGCTCGGCTTCAGCGCCGAGGTCGGGGCGTTCCTAGCGGGGATCGCCCTGGCCTCGACCCGCTACCGGGACGCGGTGGCCAGCCGGCTCGGCACGCTGCGCGACTTCGTGCTCGTGTTCTTCTTCGTCCAGCTCGGGACCCGGGTCGACGCCAGCACGCTCGCCGAGCAGTGGCCGGCGGTGGTGGTGCTGTCGCTGTTCGTCCTCCTCGGCAACCCCCTCATCGTGCTGACGATCATGGGCGCGCTGGGGTACCACCGACGGGTGGCCTTCCGGACCGGCCTGCACATCGCGCAGATCAGCGAGTTCTCCCTCATCCTCGTGGCGCTCGGGGTGGCCCAGGGGCACGTCGGCTCGGATCTGCTCGGGGTCGTGACCGTGATCGGTGCGGTCACCATCGCGGTCTCCACCGAGCTGATCCACAACGCGGAGGCGCTCTCGCGTCGGCTCGACCCGCTGCTGCGCTTGTTCGACCGGGGCCGGCCGCTCCAGCACGGCGAGCCGCGGGCGGCCGAGGACCGACCGGAGTACGTCATCGTCGGGGTCGGCCGGCTCGGGTCCGCGGTGCTGAACGACCTGCGCGGGCAGGGCGAGCGCGTGCTCGGGGTCGACTTCGACCCCCGCGGCATCCGTCGGCTGCACTGGGACCTGCCGGTCGTCTACGGCGACGCGGACGATCCGGACCTGCCCGACCGGCTCCCCTTGCAGGCGACACGCTGGGTCATCATCACCGTCCGGGAGCTCGCGCTCGGGCTGCACCTGGTCGGGGCGCTGCGCGCCCACGGGTACCGACGCGGGATCGCGGTCGCTGCCAACGACCCGGCCGAGTGCGACCGGCTCCGCGAGGCCGGTGCCGACGTCACCTTCCGCCCGCTGCACCTGGCGGCCGGGCCGGTGCTGGGAGCCATCCTCGACGCCGAGGACCCGCGATGAACGGCGTGCTTGGACAGATCGGCCTCGTGCTGCTCGTCTGCGTGGGCCTGGGGGTCACCGCGATCGTGCTGCGCCTGCCGCTGCTGGTCGGCCTGCTCGTGGCGGGCGTCGTCGTCGGCCCGAACGTGCTCGGGCTGATCGAAGCGACGCCGGAGGTGGCGCTGCTCGGTGAGATCGGCATCTCGTTGCTGCTGTTCGTCGTCGGGCTGAAGCTCGACCCGCGGCTCGTGCGCGAGCTCGGCACGATCGTGCTGGCCACCGGCACCGCCCAGGTGGTCCTGACCGCGGCGTCGGCCTTCGCGATCGCGCTCGCAGCCGGCGTCGACACCGTGTCGGCGCTCTACCTCGCCGCCGGGATGGCCTTCTCCAGCACGGTGGTGGTCATCAAGATGCTCAGCGACCGCGGCCAGGTCGAGCAGCTCCACGGGCGCCTCTCGCTCGGGATCCTCATCGTCCAGGACATCGTCGTCGTGCTGCTGATGGTGGTGCTCACCGCCATCGACCCGTCCAGCACCGCGAACCTCGGCGCGCAGCTCGGGCTCATCGTGCTGCGTGGGGTCCTGCTGTTCGCCGCCGTCGCGCTCCTCGCCCGGTACGTCCTCCCGCACGTGGTCCACGTGCTCGCTCGCCAGGCGGAGCTGTTGACGCTGGCGGCGGTGACCTGGGCCGTCGCGCTCGCCGCGCTGGCGCACCTGCTCGGGTTCAGCGCGGAGGTGGGTGCGTTCCTGGCCGGTGTCGCGCTCGCCTCGTCCGACTACCGCGAGGCCATCAGCGGCCGGCTCGCGACGCTGCGGGACTTCCTGCTCGTGTTCTTCTTCATCGACCTCGGTACCGAGCTGCGGTTCGACGGGCTGGAGGATCTCGGCCTGGTGGTGGCCCTGACCCTGTTCGTCCTCCTCGCCAAGCCGGTGCTGATCGCGGTCGTTGCCACGCTGCTGGGGTTCGAGGCCCGGGTCGCCGCCACCTCGGGGTTGACCATGGGACAGATCAGCGAGTTCTCCCTCATCCTCGCGGCGCTCGGCGTGAGCCTCGAGCACATCGACAGCCGCATCGCGGGGGTGATGGCCGTCGTGGCGCTCGTGACCATCACGGTGTCGACCCTGCTCAGCGCCCGCGCCGAGGACCTCGTTCCGGCGTTGAGCGCGCCCCTGCGTCGCCTGCAACGCTCCCGGACCCGGCGCGAGGTGGAGCAGCAGGTTCGTCACCGCCCCGAGGTGGTGGTGATCGGCCTCGGGCGGATCGGCCGCACCGTGTTCGACGAGCTGCACGAGCGGGGGGTCGCTGTGCTGGGGGTGGACCACGACCCGCGCATCTCGCGTCTGCACGACCGCGAAGCACCGGTGGTGTTCGGCGACCTGAGCGACCCGGCCCTGGCGACCCAGCTCCCCCTCGGCGATGTCCGCTGGATCGTGGCGACCCCCCGCGACGTCGAGCTCCACCGCGACCTGCTGGTCGCCTTGCAGCGGTCCGGCTACCGCGGACGCCTCGCGGTCGCCGTCGACCACCCGGAGGACGAGCGGCTGTTGCGTCGGCTCGGCATCGACCTCGTGATCCGGCCTCTGGAGCAGGCGGCGACCCCACTCATCGAGGTGCTCCGTGCCCACGAGCGCGGCGAGCAGCCGAGCGCGGTCACGCTCGAGTAGCCGAGGGAGCAGCCGGCGTGGTCCTCAGCCGGGCTCACCGGCCGCGGGCCTGCGGCGCAGCACCCCGAGCGCGACGACCCAGGGTCGGGCGCGGTCGAGGATCGGGTCGGGTCGAACCTCGATGCTGAGGTCGGTCAGCCCGTGGGAGCGGCACAGCGCGGCGATCTCCGTCTCCGTCACCGCCGAGACGTGGATCGGGCCGAGGACGGGGTCATCGACCGCGGCGAGATCAGCGCTGCCGCGGTAGGCGGCGAGGTACACCGGCCCCTCGGCGAGGTGCTCGAGCAGGGCCGCGAAGGTCGGTCGCCACGCCGAGCGCGGCAGGTGCGTGAAGCTGCCCGACAGCCACAGCCCGCCGAAGCAGCGGGGCACGAAGGGCAGGTCGTCGAGCGGCGCCTGCACGAGCGGGTGCCGAGGCAGCAGCATCCGGGCCTCACGCAGCGCGCCGAGGGAGAGATCGACCCCGACCGGGTGGACCCCGGCGTCCCGCAGCAGGCGCAGGTCGTTCGCCGGGCCGCAGCCGGCATCGAGCACGAGGTCGCCGCGCCGCGCCAGCGCCGCGAAACGCCGCACGTCGGCGACCGGCCGGCGCAGCCGGAGCGACTCCTGGTAGGCGCGGGCATGCTCGTCGTAGGCCGCGATGCTCGATGCGGTCCGCTCGTCGAGGTCCACGCCAGCTCCTGTCGCTCCCACGCCCGGCGACCGCGGTCCGCACCGACGCCCGCCACGAGCGGTGCCGCGTGGTCGGCGCGTGAGCCGTCGTCGACGATGCTAGTGACCGTGCCACCGAGGGGCTCGGGGCCCGGAGCCGGGGCCCGCCGTCAGCGGTGCGGTGGTCGTACCGGCCAGTAGCGTGCTCTCGCCGCTCGATACGAGGTCCGACGATCGACCCGCGTGACGTCCTCGAGATCCTGGCCCGCACCGCGTCGGGCACGGCACCCCGCGCGCCCGCAGACCGCGCAGGCCTCGAGCTCGCGCCCGACGATGCGGGCGACGGCGGCCTCGTCCACCTCGAGCGGCTGCCAGCGCGCCGCGGGAGCGGTGTGGCCCTGCCCGACGACCTGCCTGCGCTGCTGCGCGAGCGGCTCGAGGCCGACGGCATCGCGCAGCTGTGGTCCCACCAGGCCGAGGCGCTCGAGCTCGCCCGCGCCGGACGCCACCTCGTGCTCGCGACCGGAACGGCCTCGGGCAAGAGCCTCGCCTACCAGCTACCCGCCCTGGAGCGCCTCCACTCCGACGAGAGGTCGGTGGTGCTCCACCTGTCCCCCACCAAGGCGCTCGCGCACGACCAGCTCCGGGCGCTGCGGCGCCTGCGCCTGCCCTGGCTGCGGGCCGCGGTGCTCGACGGGGACACCCCCCGCGAGGAGCGCCAGGCGGTCCGCCGGACCGCCAACTGGATCCTCACCAACCCCGACCTGCTGCACGCCTCGCTGCTCGGGGACCACCAACGCTGGGCGGACGTCCTGCACCGCTGTCAGGTGCTGATCGTCGACGAGTCCCACGTCTCCCGCGGGGTGTTCGGCAGCCACGTCGCGCTCGTCCTGCGACGCCTGCGCCGGCTGCTGGAGCGGTACGGCGCCGAGCCGCTGGTGCTGCTCGCCTCCGCGACGATCGGCAACCCGGGTGAGCACGCCGCCGCGCTCACGGGCCTGGACGTCACCGAGGTGGTCCGGGACGGGGCCCCGCACGGTGCGAGGGACCTCGCGCTGTGGCTCCCGCCGCTGGAGGAGGACGGGCAGCGCCGGCGTTCCACGCTGCGCGAGACCGCCGAGCTGCTCGCCTCCTTCGTCGCCGCCGACGTCCAGACCCTCGCGTTCACCCGCTCCCGCAAGGGTGCCGAGGTGATCGCGTCGATCGCCCGCGAGCGGCTCCGCAACCCAGGGACGGGCCGCGCCGACGACGGGCTGAGGGACCTCGGCGAGAGCGTCGCGGCCTACCGCGCCGGCTACCTCGCCCAGGACCGACGGGCGCTGGAGGAGGCGCTGAGGGACGGACGCCTCCGTGGGGTCGCCGCCACCGAGGCGCTGGAGCTCGGCGTCGACGTCGCGGGGCTCGACGCGGTCCTGCTGGCGGGGTGGCCCGGGACGACCGCGGCGTTCTGGCAGCGGATCGGGCGGGCGGGTCGACGGGGCGGGGCCGCCGCCGCGGTGCTGATCGCCCAGGAGGACCCGTTGGACCACTACCTCGTCACCCACCCGCGGGAGCTGCTCACGCGCGACCCCGAGGACGCCGTGGTCGACCCCGGCAACCCCTACCTGCTCGCTCCCCACCTCAGGTGCGCGTGCCAGGAGGCGCCGTTGACGGACGAGGAGGCGGTGCGCTGGTTCGGGGCCGGTGCGCCGGCGCTGCTCGCGGCGGATGTCGCCGCCGGTCGCCTGCGGCGCCGCGACGGGCGCTGGTTCTGGACCGGCCGCGGACGCGCGGCTGCCGAGGTCGGGCTGCGGACCACCGGCGGCGAACCGGTCCGCATCGTCGAGCAGGCCACCGGACAGGTGCTGGGCGACGTCGACGAGGTCCGGGCGCACCGGCAGGTCCACACCGGCGCGATCCACCTCCACCAGGGCCGCGTGCTCGAGGTCGCCACGCTCGACCTGGATCGTCGCATCGCGCTGGTCGCCGACGCCCCCACGACCGAGCTCACGACCCGGCCCCGGACGGACACCGACGTGCGGCTGCTGGCGACCTCGCAGCGGGTGCGGTGGCAGGACGTCGAGGTCGCCGTCGGCGAGGTCGAGGTGACGACACGGGTCACCGGCTACGAGGTGCTGCGGGTCGGCACCGGGGAGGTGCTCGAGCGGGCCGAGCTCGATCTACCACCGACGCAGCTGCGGACCGTGGCGACCTGGTGGGCCTTCCCCGAGGCGGCGGTGGAGGCGGCCGGCCTCGCACCCGAGCGGATCCCCGGCTCGCTGCACGCCGCGGAGCACGCCGCGATCGGGATGCTGCCGCTGCTGGCCCTGTGCGACCGGTGGGACCTCGGCGGGCTGTCGACGGCGCTGCACCCCGACACCGGCCAGCCGACGGTGTTCATCTACGACGGCCTACCGGGCGGGGCCGGGCTCGCCGAGCGCTCCTACCGCCGGTTCACCGAGCACGTGACGGCGACGCGGCGGACGATCGCGACCTGCCACTGCGCCCACGGCTGCCCCTCGTGCGTGCAG
>JBKHDS010000017.1:0-15452 GCA_046541215.1 Nitriliruptoraceae bacterium | reverse complement strand
GACGCTGCAGCGGGCGAAGGACGCGATGGGCCTGCTGCCGCCGCGCTGAGAGGGCGCGCTGAGAGGGCGCGTGCTGCCGCTGCGCTGACAGGGGCGTGCTGCCGCGGTGTCGACGGGGGCGCGTGCTGCCGCGCTGAAGGGGGCGCAGGCTGCCGTCGCGCTGAGGGGCCGTACGACCGTCGTGCTCCGCCGGCCGGGCCCGCCCTCGCGGAGCTCCCGGCTGAGGGTTCACGGAGGCTCGTTGCTATCCTCCGACCACGGCGCGTGACGTCCCCTGGCGTCACCAGGACGTGGAGTCGAGATGGCAGCCACCGCGACGGGATCCTCGACACGCAGCCCCTTCCTCGTGGAGCTCTACCGTTCCGCGCTGGGCAAGAAGTACGTCATGGCGATCACGGGCATCGTTGGCCTCGGGTACGTCCTGGCGCACATGATCGGCAACCTCAAGCTCTACCAGAGCGCCGAGGACTTCAACCTCTACGCCGAGACGCTACGCAGCCTCCTCTACCCCATCTTCCCGGAGCAGGCGGTCCTCAACCTCCTGCGCGTCGTCCTCCTGCTGGCGCTCATCGGCCATGTGGTCGCGGCCGCACAGTTGACGGCGATGAACCGTCGCGCCCGGCCGGAGGCCTCGAGGTACCGCTCCAAGCGCGACTACGTCGTCGCGGACTTCGCGGCCCGGACCATGCGGTGGACCGGCGTCATCGTCCTGCTCTTCCTCGTCTACCACCTCGCTGACCTGACCTGGGGCTGGGTCAACCCAGCGCCTGAGGGCGCTACCCCTTACGAGAAGGTCATCGCCAGCTTCTCGGTACCCGCGGTGGCTGGGTTCTACCTGCTCGCCAACCTCGCGCTCGGCTTCCACCTCTACCACGGGGTCTGGAGCCTGTTCCAGTCGATGGGGTGGAACAACCGACGCTTCAACGCCTGGCGCAAGACGCTCGCGATCGCGTTCACGGTGGTGGTCGTCGGTGGAAACCTCTCCTTCCCGATCGCGGTGCTGGCGGGCGTGATCAGCTGAGCTGCCCCGTGCCCACCCGCCTCGGCCGGCGACCTCGTCCCGTCGCACCGTCGACGCCGAACCCCCGACACCCCACCTCGTCACCCACCCCTCGGAGTCCACGATGACGGTGCTCGACAGCCGGGTCCCTGACGGCCCTCTCGCGACCAAGTGGGAGGACCACAAGTTCAACATGCGGCTGGTCAGCCCCGGGAACAAGCGTCGGTTCGAGATCATCGTGGTCGGTACCGGGCTCGCGGGGGCCTCGGCAGCCGCGACGCTCGGAGAGCTCGGCTACAACGTCAAGGCCTTCACCTACCACGACTCCGCCCGGCGGGCCCACTCGATCGCGGCCCAGGGCGGCATCAACGCCGCGAAGAACTACCACGGGGACGGCGACTCGGTCTACCGCCTCTTCTACGACACCATCAAGGGCGGGGACTACCGGGCCCGTGAGGCCAACGTCCACCGGCTGGCGGAGGTCTCGAACAACATCATCGACCAGTGCGTCGCTCAGGGCGTGCCCTTCGCGCGGGAGTACGGCGGGCTGCTGGACAACCGCTCCTTCGGTGGGGCTCAGGTCTCGCGGACCTTCTACGCGCGCGGGCAGACCGGTCAGCAGCTGCTGCTCGGGGCGTACTCGGCGCTGTCGCGGCAGGTGAAGGCGGGCTCGGTCGAGCTGCACACCAACCAGGAGATGCTCGAGCTCGTCGTGGTCGACGGCAAGGCGGTCGGGATCATCACCCGGGACCTGGTCACCGGGGAGATCCGTCGGCACTCCGCGCACGCGGTCGTGCTCGGGACCGGCGGCTACTCGAACGTCTTCTACCTGTCGACCATGGCCATGAGCTGCAACGCCACGGCCATCTGGCGCGCCCACCGCAAGGGGGCGTACTTCGCCAACCCCGCCTACACCCAGATCCACCCCACCGCCATCCCCTCCTCCGACGAGTTCCAGTCGAAGCTCACCCTCATGTCGGAGTCCCTGCGCAACGACGGGCGCATCTGGGTCCCCAAGGATCCGGATGAGTCGCGCGCGGTCGCCGACATCCCCGAGGAGGACCGGGACTACTACCTCGAGCGCAAGTACCCGTCCTTCGGCAACCTCGCGCCGCGTGACATCTCCTCCCGTGCGGCGAAGGTGTCCGTCGACGAGGGCCGCGGCGTCGGGCCGCTCAAGAACGGCGTCTACCTCGACTTCGCCGGTGCCATCGCCCGCCTCGGCCGCGACGTCGTCGCCGACCGCTACGGCAACCTGTTCGAGATGTACGAGCGCATCACCGGCGAGGACCCCTTCGAGGTGCCGATGCGGATCTACCCCGCGCCGCACTACACCATGGGCGGGCTGTGGGTGGACTACCACCTGCAGACCACGATCCCGGGTCTGTTCGCCATTGGGGAGGCCAACTTCTCCGACCATGGCGCGAACCGCCTGGGTGCCTCCGCGCTCATGCAGGGACTGGCCGACGGCTACTTCGTCCTGCCCTACACGATCGGCGACTACCTCGCCCCGCAGCTCGGGACCCCGAAGGTCGACACCTCGGCGAGCGAGTTCGACCAGGCCGAGGCGGAGGTCCGAGGTCGTGTCGAGCACTACCTCAACGTCGGGGGGACCCGCTCCGTGGACTGGTTCCACCGCGAGCTCGGCAAGATCGTGTGGGACTACTGCGGGATGGCCCGCAACCAGGCCGGCCTGGAGAAGGCGCTCAGTGAGATCCCGGCGCTGCGCGAGGAGTTCGAGACCGACGTGCGCGTGCTCGGCGGGCCGGACTCGATCAACAGCTCCCTGGAGAAGGTCGGCCGGGTCGCCGACTTCTTCGAGCTGGCGGAGCTGATGGTCCGTGACGCCCTCACCCGTGAGGAGTCCTGCGGCGGCCACTTCCGGGAGGAGCACCAGACCGAGGACGGCGAGGCCCTCCGCGACGACGAGAACTTCGCCCACGTCACCGCCTGGGAGTGGACGGGCGACTCCGGCAACCCCAACGAGCACCGCGAGCCCCTGGTCTACCAGGAGGTCGAGTTCACCACGCGCAGCTACAAGTGAGCCGCGACCCGTCGTCACGGCAGCGCACCATCGAGACCACCGTCCAAGGGAGCACGACACCGTGAACCTCACCCTCCGCGTGTGGCGACAGGCCGGTCCCGACGCCCCCGGCCGCTTCGAGACCTACGAGGCCAGCGACGTCAGCCCCGACTCGTCCTTCCTCGAGATGCTCGACCTCGTGAACGAGGACCTCATCGCCGCCGGCGAGGAACCGATCGAGTTCATGCACGACTGCCGCGAGGGCATCTGCGGCACGTGCGGGATGATGATCAACGGGCAGGCCCACGGGCCCCAGGCCCTCACCGCCACCTGCCAGCTGCACATGCGCTCCTTCAACGACGGTGACGAGCTGGTGCTCGAGCCGTGGCGCGCGGCCGCCTTCCCGGTCCTCAAGGATCTCGTCGTCGACCGCTCGGCCTTCGACCGGATCATCGAGTCCGGCGGCTACATCACCGTCGACACCGGCTCTGCGCCCGACGCGAACCTCATCCCGATCCCCAAGGAGACCGCCGACCTCGCGATGGACGCGGCGGCCTGCATCGGGTGCGGGGCGTGCGTCGCGGCCTGCCCCAACGGTGCCGCCCAGCTGTTCACCTCGGCGAAGATGGCCCAGCTCAACATGCTCCCCCAGGGCCAGGCCGAGCGGTACCAGCGCGCGGAGTCCATGGTCGAGGTGATGGAGGAGCACTTCGGTTCCTGCACCAACATGGGCGAGTGCGAGGCTGCCTGTCCGAAGGGGATCTCGATCGACTTCATCGCGATGATGAACAAGGACTACCGCAAGGCGAAGTTCCGCAACCGTCGCTCGGCCTGACCCCTCTTCAGCGGGTGGTTGCTCCCCCGGTCCTGCTCGTACGTCCGGGCGCGAGCGGGGGAGGAACCCGCGGCGGATCCTGCGCGCCCCGGCTGCGAGCAGCCCCGGGACCGAACGTAGGCTGCCCGGCCAGAGGCAGGCACCGACGGAGGCACCGAGGTGAGCGACGGTCCGGTCAGCATCAGCGGGTTCCCCATCGAGGCGGTGTACGGCCCCGAGCACCTCGAGGGCTTCGACCCGGCCGACGCGCTCGGTGAGCCGGGCAGGTACCCGTTCACCCGCGGCATCTACCCGACCATGTACCGCGGGCGGACCTGGACGATGCGTCAGTACGCGGGTATGTCCACCGCCGAGGAGTCCAACCGGCGCTACCGCTACCTCCTCGAGCAGGGCACGACGGGGCTCTCGGTCGCGTTCGACCTGCCGACCCAGATGGGCTACGACTCCGGCGCGCCGCTCGCGATGGGTGAGGTCGGCAAGGTCGGCGTCGCGATCGACACCGTCGAGGACATGGTCGCGCTGTTCGACGGCATCCCGCTCGGTGAGGTCTCCACCTCGATGACCATCAACGCCCCCGCGAGCCTGCTCCTGCTCATGTACGAGATCGCCGCCGAGGAGCAGGGGGTCGAGGCGGCTGCGTTGCGCGGCACGATCCAGAACGACGTGCTCAAGGAGTACATCGCCCGCGGGACCTACATCTACCCGCCCGCTCCCAGCCTGAGGCTCATCGCCGACACCTTCGCCTACTGCGCGGACCGGCTGCCGAGGTTCAACACGATCTCGATCTCCGGCTACCACATGGGGGAGGCCGGGGCGACCCCGGTGCAGGAGGTGGCCTTCACCCTGGCGGACGCGATCGCCTACGTCCAGGCAGCGCTGGACGCCGGCCTGGACGTGGACGCCTTCGCACCGAGGTTGAGCTTCTTCTTCGTGGCCCGCTCCACCCTGCTCGAGGAGGTCGCGAAGTTCCGGGCCGCCCGGCGCATCTGGGCGCGGATCATGCGCGAGCGCTTCGGCGCGCTCGACGAGCGCAGTCAGATGCTGCGCTTCCACACCCAGACCGCCGGGGTCCAGCTGACCGCGCAGCAGCCCGAGGTCAACCTGGTCCGGGTCACGATCCAGGCGCTCGCGGCCACCCTCGGGGGCACCCAGAGCCTGCACACCAACAGCTTCGACGAGGCGTTGGCGCTGCCCACGGAGAAGAGTGCCCGTCTGGCGCTCAGGACCCAGCAGGTCATCGCCCACGAGACCGACATCCCCGCCACCGTCGATCCGTTCGCGGGGTCCTACGCCATCGAGGCCATGACCGACCGCATCGAAGCCGAGGTGCAGGACTACCTCGACCGCATCGATGCGATGGGCGGGGCGGTCGCCGCGATCGAGGAGGGGTACCAGAAGGCGGAGATCGAGCGCTCCGCCTACGACCTCGCCAAGGAGATCGACGCGGGCGAGCGGGTCGTGGTCGGCGTCAACCGCTTCCAGCAGGGTCCGGATCCGCAGCCGGAGCTGCTCCGGATCGACGAGCGGATCCGCGAGGACCAGATCGCCCGGATCGCCGCGGTGAAGGCGGATCGCGACCAGGCTGCGGTGGATGCTGCGCTCGCCGAGGTCGCCGCCGCCGCGGCCGGGACGGACAACCTGCTCCCCCCGATGCGGGCCGCGCTCAAGGCCCGTGCCACCTTGCAGGAGGTGTGCGACGTGCTGCGCGCCGAGTTCGGGAGCTACCTGCCCCGCGACGTGTTCTGACGGACGCACGGTGGCTGGGTGCGCGCCGGCCGGGGGGCCAGGAGCCCACCCGCGCAGGTGGACCCAGCCCGGCGGGTGCCAGCGGCCTATCCGCGCAGGGACGCAGACCGGCGAGGCCAGCAGCCCACCCCGTGGCGGTGGACTCAGCCGGGTGGTGGGTCCTGCTCGAGCCGGGCGCCCATCGTCTGCGCCACCGCGATCAGGCCGGACAGCGGCCGGATCATGACCCGGAACCGCGTGATGCGGCCGTCACCGTCGAACGTCAGGTGGTCGAGCCCCTCCACGTCCCGGTCGCTGACCCGAGCGGTGAACACCAGCGCCAGGCTGTCGTCGCTGCGGAGCTCGTCGACGTAGGTCAACCCCTCCAGCGTCGCCTTGGCGTGCGCCAGCAGGTGCGCGACCACCTCGCGGCCCTGGTAGGGATGGTGGACCGCCGGTGAGCGGAACTCGACGTCCTCGTGCAGCATCGCGCGCACGGCCTCGAGGTCGTCCCGCTCCACGGCGAGTCGGAAGGGGTGCCGGTCCATCGGGACCTCCCGGTCGGACGGTGTCGGCTGCCCGTGCAGGGCGCCGTCGCGGTGCGCTCCGTACCCGGCGCCGCGGCGGTCGTGCCGGGGCGTGGGCCTGATCCGGACCGTGATCGTGGCCGTGATCGGGTTGCGGTGGAGCCACGCTAGCGTTGCCGGACGTGTCGGCGACCTTGGAGATCGCGTGCAGCGGATCGTGATCCTCGGCGGCGGGCCGGCCGGCTACGAGGCCGCCCTCGTCGCGGGGGAGCTCGGCGCCGAGGTGACCATCGTCACCGACGAGGGGCTCGGGGGGAACAGCGTCCTGTGGGACTGCGTGCCGTCCAAGGCGCTCATCGCAGCCTCGGAGGCCATGGGCTGGGTCCACACGGCGGCCGAGCTCGGCGTCCACATCGCCGGTCTCGACCGGGTCGACCGCACCGTCGTGGACTTCCCCAAGGTCGGCAACGGCGTCCTGGAGCTCGGCGCGAACCAGTCCCGCGACATCGAGCGCCGGGTCCTGGCGGGCGAGGTCCGCCTCGTCCGTGGGCGTGGCCGTATCTCCGCGCCGCACCTCGTCACAGCCACCCGTGACGATGGCGCCGAGGTGGTGCTCGAGGCCGACATCGTGCTGCTCGCCACCGGCTCCACGGCGCGGGTGCTGCCCTTCTTCCGTCCCGACGGCGAACGGGTCCTCGTCAGCCAGCAGGCGTACGGGCTGACGGAGGTGCCCGAGCACCTCATCGTCGTCGGTTCGGGTGCGACCGGGGCGGAGTTCGCCCACGCCTTCCGCCGCTTCGGCGCCGAGGTCACCCTGGTCTCCTCCCGCGACCTCATCCTGCCGACCCAGGACCCGGATGCGGCGGCGGTGATCGAGCAGGTCTTCGAGCGCCGCGGCATGACGATCCTGCGCAACGCCCGGGCCGTCAGTTGTGAGCGTCGAGGCAGCGAGGTCGTGGTCGGACTGAAGTCCGGCAGCGAGGTGATCGGCAGCCACGTGCTGTTCACCGTCGGGCAGGTTCCGACGGTCGAGGACCTCGGGCTGGAGGTCTGCGGTGTCGAGCCGCGTCCGGACGGCGGCCTCGAGGTGGACGCGGTCGGCCGCACCGCCTGCCGCTGGGTCTACGCCGCCGGGGATGTCACCGGCGGGGTCATGCTCGCCTCCGTCGCGGCGATGCAGGGCCGCACCGCGATGTGGCACGCCCTCGGCGAGGCGGTCCAGCCGATCCGCCAGGACGCGATCGTCGCGACCATCTTCACCGACCCCGAGGTGGCGACCGTCGGTATGGCGCCCGAGGAGGCCACGGCCGCCGGCTTCCCCGTGGAGACGGCTCGGCTCGATTTCCGATCCAACCCGCGGGCGAAGATGATCCACGGGACGGATGGGTTCGTGAAGGTGCACGCGATGGTCGGCTCCGGCACGGTGGTGGGGGGTGTCGTCGTCTCCGCGCGGGCGAGCGACCTGATCCAGCCGCTCGCCGTCGCGGTGCAGAACCGCCTGTCGGTCTCGCAGCTGGCCCAGACCATGACGGTCTACCCGTCGATGGCCGGGTCGGTCGCCGAGTGCGCCCGGATGCTGATGGTCCGGCTCGACCCGGCACGACGCTGAGCTCCGAAGCCAGCGTGTGCTGATCCATCTCCGCGGGTCCGGCGACGGAAGGGTGCAGGGTGTCGCACGTCGAGCTGTTCATCGATCCGGTCTGCCCGTACTGCTGGCAGACCGCCGCCTGGCTGCGGCAGGTCGAGCGCCTTGGCGGGGCCCAAGTGACGTGGAGGTTCATCTCGCTGCGCTTCGTCAACGAGGCGCGCGGCTACGACGGGGCACCGCCGCGCTACCCGGAGGTCCACCGGCAGGGAACGCGCTTGCTGCGCGTGCTGGCCGCCGCACGGCAGCACGCCGGCAACGAGGCCGTGGCCCGGCTCTACGCCCGTCTCGGCACCGAGCTGTGGGAGGTGGCACCGCCGCCGCCGGGGGACCTCGATGCGATCCTCGAGGTGCACGCGGCCGGACGCGATGTCCGGCCGGCGCTCGCCGACGTCGGGCTGCCGGAGGGCCTGGCCACTGCGCTGGACGACGAGGCCTACGACGAGGTGCTGCGGCGTGAGACCGAGGAGGCGCTGCGGCGTGCGGGCGAGGACGTCGGTACGCCCGTCATCGCGTTCGATCCACCGGACGGTCCGGCCTTCTTCGGCCCGGTGATCGCCGAGCTGCCGTCCGACGAGGACGCGCTCGCGCTGTTCGCTGCCCTCGAGCAGCTGGCGAGGTGGCCGGGCTTCGCGGAGCTCAAGCGTTCCCAGCGCGGGCTGCCGGCCCTGCCGATGCTCGCCGGGCTCGCAGAGGGTCGCTGAACCGGCGCGGGCCGCTGAGTTCGCCGACGCTCTTCGGGCTCGGCGGGTGACCGCCGCACCGTGTGCGGCTGCTGCTTCCCGTCCCCTGGATGTTTGCTGGAGCTAGCAGGGAGTGCTATCGTCGGATTTCCTACTATCTGGCATCGAAGCGCCGGCGGGCGCCAGGAGCAGGTCATGCTGGAGCAGCTACTCGCGCAGGAGGCAGACCACGGTTGGCGGGCCGAGGCCGCGTGCCTGACCGAGGACCCCGAGCTGTTCTTCCCCGAGGGGGAGAGCGAGCGGTACCAGAGCCAGATCGAGGCCGCGACGGAGGTGTGTGCGACCTGCCAGGTGGCGGACGCCTGCCTGAGGTTCGCGGTGGAGACCGAGCAGCGCACGGGCATCTGGGGTGGGACCACCGCGGCCGAGCGGCGGGGCCTGGAGGTCGTCGGCGGGCAGGTCCGTCGGATCTCGCCGCGACGCTCCGTCGCCCGCAGCGAACTGCTGCGCGCGGCCGGCTGACGCCGAGAGCGCCATCGGGGGCGACACCTCGGGGCGTGGCGTCCCGGGCGTCCTCGGCGCGCGGCAGCACGCTTGGCACCCTCCGGGGAGCTCGACCACCGCTGCGGCTGCCGAGCGCGGTCGTGGCGGGGCCCTCCGGTAGCGTCACGACGCTGCGCCGCGCTGGAGGTCCGCTGCTCGATGACGCTACCGCTCGACCCCATCGCGGAAGCCCGACGCCAGTGGGAGCGGCACGGGTGGACGGACACGGCCCCCGGCATGGCGATGGTGACCTCGGTGATCCGCGCCCAGCAGCTCGTGCTGCACCGGGCGGACTCGGCGCTGCGTGATCTCGGGCTCACCCTGGCCCGCTACGAGGTACTCATGGTGCTCGTGTTCTCCACGCGGGGGACCTTGCCGCTGTCGCTGATGGGCAGCCGGCTCCAGGTCCACCCCACGAGCCTGACGAGCCTCGTCGACCGGCTGGAGGACCAGGGCTACGTCCGTCGACTGGAGCACCCGACCGACCGGCGCGCCAAGCTCGCTCAGATCACCGACGCGGGTCGTGAGGTCGCGAGGATCGCTACCGAGCGGCTCAACGCAGGGGTGTACGCCGACCCGGGCATCGACCGGGAGGACGTCGAGACCCTCATCGAGATCCTCGCCCGCCTCCGCCACCGGGCGGGCGACTTCTAGCCGGGCACCCAGCCGTCGGCACCGGACCGGACGAGGGAGACGACCATGGGGCACGGGCAGACGGAGCCGGTGCGAGGCGGGGCGCCCACGGCCGCTCGACCCCGCCACCCCGTGCGCTTCGTGACCGCGGCGAGCCTGTTCGACGGGCACGATGCCGCGATCAACATCATGCGCCGCATCCTGCAGTCCCAGGGCGCCGAGGTGGTCCACCTCGGGCATGACCGCAGCGTCGCGGACGTCGTCACCGCCGCGATCCAGGAGGACGTCCAGGGCGTGGCGATCTCGTCCTACCAGGGCGGGCACGTCGAGTACTTCAGCTACCTCGTCGAGCAGTTGCGTGCCCGTGGGGCGGGAGAGGTGCGCGTCTTCGGCGGTGGTGGCGGCGTGATCGTGCCCGAGGAGATCGCGCTGCTCGAGGAGCGCGGTGTCACCCGGATCTACAGCCCCGCTGACGGGCAGCGACTCGGGCTGACCGGCATGATCGCGGAGATGATCGCGGCGTGCGAGGTCACCCTGCCGGTCGCCGGGCTCTCGGCGGAGGCGGTCCTCGCTGGCGAGGAGGTGGCGCTCGCCCGGGCGGTCACCGCGGTCGAGCAGGGACGGCTCGCGCCTGACCTGCTCGCGCACCTGCGGGCCGTGGCCGCCGAGCGGAGCGTGCCGGTGCTCGGCATCACCGGGACGGGCGGTGCCGGCAAGTCCTCCCTCACCGACGAGCTCATCCGGCGGCTACGCCGCGATCGAGGCGACGGCCTGAGTCTCGCCGTGCTCGCGATCGATCCCAGCCGCCATCGTGGCGGCGGTGCGCTGCTCGGCGACCGCATCCGGATGAACACGATCGAAGCCGGGCGGGTGACCTTCCGCTCGATGGCGACCAGACACGCCGACGGGCACCTGCCGCCCGTCCTCGACGACGTGATCGCCGTGCTCAAGGCCGCGGGCCACGACCTCGTCATCGTCGAGACGCCGGGCATCGGCCAGGGCGACGCCGCCATCGCGGCGCACGTCGACGTGCCGCTGTACGTGATGACCCCGGAGTTCGGGGCGGCGTCGCAGTTGGAGAAGATCGCGATGCTCGAGGTCGCCGAGGTGGTGGCGATCAACAAGTTCGAGCGGCGCGGTGCCGAGGACGCACGTCGCGACGTCGCCCGGCAGCTGGTCCGCAACCGGGAGGCGTTCGGCGCCGACTGGGAGGACATGCCGGTCTTCGGGACCTCGGCAGCCCGGTTCGACGACGACGGGGTCACCGCGCTCTACCAGGAGCTGGTCCGCCGCCTCGTGCCCCGCGGCTTCCCGCCGGGTCCCGGGACGCTCCCCGCGGTGCACACCCGCGTCTCGACCCGGCTCGATGGCGTCCTCCCCCCGGGCCGGGAGCGCTACCTCGCCGAGATCGCCGACACCGTCCGCGCCTACCACGCCCGGACCGAGGAGCAGGCCGACCTCGTCGCACGCGTGCACGCGCTCGAGGTGGCGCGCGACGAGCTCGCGCCGACCGCTCCGCTCGAAGCAACGCGCCGCGACGAGCTCGCGCCGACCGCTCCGCTCGAAGCAACTCGCCATGACGAGCTCGCACCGACCGCTCCGCTCGAGGCACGCCGCGATGAGCTCGCCGAGGGCATCGCGCCCGAGGTGCGTGCCCTGCTCGGGGAGTGGGAGCGGTTGCGTGAGGCGCACGCCGGCGAGGAGCTCACCACCTCCTCAGGGGGACGTGCGGTGCGCACCCCGCTCACACGCCGGACGCTGGCAGGCACCCCCCTGCGCCGGGTCGCGCTGCCCCGGACACGCGAGCCGGGCGAGCTGGTCCGGTTCCTGCGGCGGGAGCACCTGCCGGGCCACTTCCCCTACACCGCCGGGGTGTTCCCCTTCAAGCGCGACGAGGAGTCCCCCATGCGCATGTTCGCCGGAGAGGGCGACCCGGCACGCACGAACCGGCGCTTCCACTACCTCGCCGCCGGCTCCGAGGCGACACGCCTGTCGACCGCCTTCGACTCGGTCACGCTCTACGGCCGTGACCCCAGCGAGCGCCCCGACGTCTACGGCAAGGTCGGCACCTCCGGGGTCTCGGTGGCGACGCTGGACGACATGAAGGTGCTGTACGACGGCTTCGACCTGTGCGATCCCACCACCTCGGTGTCCATGACGATCAACGGGCCGGCGCCGGCGATCCTCGCGATGTTCCTGAACACCGCGATCGACCAGCAGTTGAGTCGGTTCCGCGCCGAGCACGGCCGCGAACCGGACACGACCGAGGCGGCGGCCCTCCGGGCCCGCACGCTCGCCACGGTGCGCGGGACCGTCCAGGCCGACATCCTCAAGGAGGACCAGGGCCAGAACACCTGCATCTTCTCCACCGAGTTCGCGCTGCGCTGCATGGCCGACGTGCAGGAGTGGTTCATCGAGCAGGGGGTGCGACGGTTCTACTCGGTGTCGATCTCCGGCTACCACATCGCCGAGGCGGGGGCGAACCCCATCACCCAGCTCGCGTTCACGCTGGCGAACGGGTTCACCTACGTGGAGGCCTACCTCGCGCGCGGCATGGCGATCGACGACGTCGCGCCCAACCTGTCCTTCTTCTTCTCCAACGGCATGGACGCGGAGTACACGGTCCTCGGCCGGGTCGCCCGGCGTATCTGGGCGATCGCGATGCGGGAGCACTACGGCGCGGATGACCGCTCGGCGAAGCTGAAGTACCACATCCAGACCTCGGGCCGGTCGCTGCACGCCCAGGAGATGGACTTCAACGACATCCGCACCACCCTGCAGGCGCTGTGCGCGGTCTACGACAACACGAACTCGCTGCACACCAACGCCTACGACGAGGCCGTCACCACGCCCACCGAGGCCTCGGTGCGGCGGGCGCTCGCGATCCAGCTCATCATCGACCAGGAGTGGGGCCTCGCCCGCAACGAGAACCCCCTCCAGGGGGCCTTCATCGTCGAGGAGCTCACCGACCTGGTCGAGGCGGCGGTACTGGCCGAGTTCGACCGCCTCAGCGACCGAGGCGGCGTCCTCGGCGCGATGGAGACCGGCTACCAGCGCGGCCGCATCCAGGACGAGTCCCTGCACTACGAGCAGCGCAAGCACGACGGCACGCTGCCCATCATCGGCGTGAACACCTTCCTCCCCGACGAGCGCGCCGCGCCGGCCACGACGGGTCCGGAGCTCGCACGAGCGACCGAGGAGGAGAAGCGCTCCCAGCTCGCACGGCTGCGGGCGTTCCAGGCGGCACACGCCGACCAGGCCGAGCGCTGGCTCGCCGAGCTCCAGCGGGTGACCACCGCCGGCGGCAACGTGTTCGCGGTGCTGATGGAGGCGGTGCGCCACTGCTCGCTCGGGCAGCTCACCGACGCGCTCTTCGAGGTCGGGGGGCAGTACCGGCGCAACGTGTGAGGCCGCGAGCCCTCGCCCCACGGCACCGGCCGGCACGCCGTGGGGCGGCGGCCTCCGGCGTCGGTGGGGCCTCAGGCGTCCTGGATGCGTGCGAGCACGGCGCCGGGCTGGACGACCTCGCCGGGCACGACCGGCAGCGCCGCCACCGTCCCCGCGCGGTGCGCCTTGACCGCGTTCTCCATCTTCATCGCTTCGAGCACGAGCAGGGTGTCGCCTTCCGCGACGACGGCGCCCACCTCCACCATGACCTTGATCACCGTGCCCTGCATGGGCGCGGTCAGGTCCTCGCTCGAGGCCACGACGACGCCGCCGGCGCCGTCGCCGCCCCGCCGCCGCTTGCGAGCCGGAGCTGCCGGCGCCGGCCCCGCGGCGGGGAGGTCCCCGAACAGCCGCACCTGCAGGCGCCTGCCGTCGACCTCGACGGTGACCTCGCGGCCTGGCCCCGCCTCGTCCTCTCCCCCGGTTCCAGCGACCGGTTGCGGGGTCAGGTCCGACAGGTCCCACTCCCGCTCCACCGAGGCGGTCGAGTGCTCACCGGCCGCGAACTGCGGGTGGACCATCGCCAGTCGGTGGAAGGGCACCGTCGTCGGCAGCCCCTCCAGGACCAGCTCGTCCAGGGCCCGTGCCATGCGCGCGCGGGCACCGTCGCGGTCCTCGGCCCACACGATCAGCTTGCCGATCATCGAGTCGTAGTCGCGCGGGACCGTGTAACCCGAGCGCACGCCGGTGTCGAAGCGGACCCAGGGGCCGAGCGGCGGCACCACCTCGCCGATGGTGCCGGGGGTGGGGACGAAACCGAGTGCCGGCTCCTCGGCGTTGATCCGCACCTCGATCGCGTGGCCGCGCAGCTCCACCTCGTCCTGGGTCAGCCCCATCCCGTCGCCGGCGGCGATCCTGAGCTGAGCCTGGGCGAGATCCACCCCGGTGATCAGCTCGGTCACCGGGTGCTCGACCTGCAGGCGGGTGTTCATCTCCAGGAAGTAGAAGGTCTCGCCGTCGGCATCGAGCAGGAACTCGCACGTCCCGGCGTTCGTGTAGCCCATCTGCTTCGCGACCCTGACGGCTGCCTCACCCATGGCGGCACGCAGCGCGGGTGTCATGCCGGGTGCAGGCGCTTCCTCCACCAGCTTCTGGTGGCGTCGCTGGAGGGAGCAGTCCCGCTCGCCGAGGTAGATGGTGGTGCCGTCGAGGTCGGCGAGGACCTGGATCTCGACGTGCCGCGGGCGCTCGAGGTAGCGCTCGAGGTAGCACTCGCCCCGGCCGAAGGCGGCCTTGGCCTCGCGCTGGGCGGCCTCGAGGGCTTCGACCATCTGGCCGGCGTCGTGAACGACCTTCATCCCCCGACCGCCGCCGCCGAACATGGCCTTGACCGCGACCGGGTAGCCGTACTCGTCCCCGAAGGCCACCGCCACCGCCGCGTCGTCGGTCGGCTCCCGGGTCCCCGGGACGACCGGCACACCGGCACGATCGGCTACCGCGCGGGCCGAGAGCTTGTCGCCCATGGCCGCGATGGCCGCAGGGGGTGGTCCGATGAAGACGAGGCCGGCGTCCGCGACCGCCTGGGCGAAGTCCGCGTTCTCGGCGAGGAAGCCGTAGCCCGGGTGGATCGCGTCCACGCCGGCGCGCCGGGCGACGTCGAGCACCTTGTCGATGGCGAGGTAGGACTCGCTCGCGGGTGCCGCGCCGAGCAGGTAGGCGTCATCCATCGCCTGAACGTGCGGCGCGTCGCGGTCGACCTCGGAGTAGACGCCGACCGAACGCACGCCGAGCTCCCGGCACGCGCGGGCGATGCGGATCGCGATCTCGCCGCGGTTGGCGATGAGGACAGCGTCGAACATCGTCGTGGCTCCCACGTCTCGGGTGGGCTCGGACTCTAGTGAGCAGGCGCTTGCGGGCCGTCCTCGGGCAGCGCGGTCCGGGTCGCCGGATGTGCGGCCCGGTGGCTCGCGCGGCACCCTGGTCGGTCTCCAGCTCACGCGAGGATCCGCCCATGTCCGCCCCGACCCGCTCCCTGTCCCGAGGCGCGCCCCGCGCCCGGTTCCACCCCATCGCGCTGCTGCTGCTCGCGCTCGCCGTGGCGCTGTCGGCCTGCGGCGGGGGGAGCGGTGACGCCGGTGCCCAGCCGACCGTCACCGAGGACGGTGCGTTGCGGGTCGTGGGGCAGGACAACCTGCGGTGGAACGTGGAGGAGCTCCGCGCCGACGCCGGTGTGGTCGAGTTCGAGCTCGTGTGCGAGGACGCCGCCAACCACAACATCGTGATCGATGAGCTGGACGCCGAGATCGCGGTGTGCGACCCCGGCGGCACCTCCCGGGGCTCCATCGAGCTCGAGCCGGGGACCTACACCTACGTGTGCACGGTGCCGGGGCACGAGCGCACGATGCGGGGGACGCTCACGGTCGACTGACCGCCGGAGCGCAGCGGTCGCCG
>JBKHDS010000016.1:0-15697 GCA_046541215.1 Nitriliruptoraceae bacterium | reverse complement strand
AGGACGACCACGGGCGCGCGCGCTGGCGCCGGAGATGCCGACCACCTCGGTGCTGGTGTCGAGGTGGCACGCTCCCCGCTCGCAGCGCGGCGCGAACGCCGCCGCCCCACCGCGACACGCCGACGGACCGACGCGCCGGCCCGGGACGCCGCCGGCCGACCGCGGTCGCTGACGGCCACAGACGTCCCCGTCCCCACCCCGCCGTTCTGGGGCCAGCGCACGCTCCGAGGCATCAGCGTCGGCGACGTCGCGCCGCTCATCAACGAGGTGGCGCTGTTCCGCAACCAGTGGGGGTTCACCCCGGGCGACCTTGGACCGGAGGGCTACGCGGAGCTGCTGGAACGCGAGGCCCGGCCGGTGCTTCGGGAGTGGCTCGCGCGGGCGCAGGCGGAGAAGGTCGTCACGCCCGAGGCGGTCTACGGCTACTACCCCGCCAACGGCGACGGCGACGACGTGGTGGTGTGGGATCCCGCGGCGCCGCTCGAGCGTGAGGTGGCACGCTTCACCTTCCCCCGCCAGGACACCGGCCGGTACCTGTGCATCGCCGACTTCCTTCGCCCGCTCGAGCAGGGCGTGCCCGACGTGCTGGCGATGCAGGTCGTGACCATGGGCCGGCGCATCAGCGACGTCGCCGCCGCGCTGTTCGCCGAGGACCGCTACCAGGACTACCTCTACGCCCACGGGTTCGGGGTCGAGATGGCCGAGGCGCTCGCGGAGCTCGTGCACCGGCGCATCCGCGAGGAGCTCTCGATCGCCGGGGACGACGGACCGACCCCGAAGGATTGGTTCCGACAGGGCTACCGCGGCTCGCGTTACTCCTTCGGCTACCCGGCGTGTCCGAACCTCGAGGACCAGGCGATCCTGTTCCGGCTCATCGACCCGCGGTCGATCGACGTCGAGCTCACCGACGAGTTCATGCTCCACCCGGAGCAGTCCACCTCGGCGATCGTCCTGCACCACCCCGAGGCGCGCTACTTCAACGCGCGGTGAAGCGGCGCGGCGACCTCAGCCGTCGCCGTCCGCGCCCTCGTCCCAGGTCGCCCAGCGCAGCACCTCCTCGACCTCGTCGGGGCTCGGGGGCTCGCACTCGATGCGCTCGATCAGGGCCGGGTCGTCGCTGAACTCGAAGACCCCGACCTGGCCGTCGTCGATGTCATCGACGTGCACGACCGCCGTCCGCCACCACTGCTCGCCGTCGTGCTCCCAGAGCACGCCGACGTGCTCCTGCTCGACGTAGCCGCGGGTCAGCAGCCCGGTCGGGCGGCGGCGCCACAGGTCATGGACCGCCTCCGGCAGGTCGCGCAGGTCGCTGGTGGCGAGCCCGGGTACCTCGGCGTCCGCCCTGATGACGGCCAGGAGACCGTCGACGTCACGGGCGTTGAAGGGTTCGGCCAGAGCGTCGATCGCGTCGGCCTCGCGATCGTCCCGGAGCCCGGCGTCGAGGTCGTCGTCCATCAGGTCGGTGTCAGGGTCGTCCACGTGGAAGCCGTACCCGTCCGCGTCCACGCCGTCGGTCGACGGGTCCTCGACGACCTCGTCCTCGCGTCGGGTCGTCTCGTCGTCGGCGCGGTCGAGCCGCGCTTCGGCGGCGGCGAGACCCGCGTCGATCGGCTCGGAACCTCTGACGCCCATGGGCTGGACCCTCCATCCGTGTGCCCCGATGCTGCACGCTCACCAGCGCGAGGACAAGGGCCCTCGGCCGCTTGCCCCGGCGCTACCGGCTTCGCGCTCCTCCCGCCGGACCGTCCGCCGGACCATCTGCCGTCGCGGCGGCGACGATCCCGGCGTCGCTGCCGCGGTGCTCGGGCGTTGCTCCCCGCCATCCGTTCGCACACCCGGGCGAACCGGGGGGAGCAACCACCGCGCCGGGGCGCGGGCTGCCTCGGCGCAAGCACCGAGGCAGCACACTCCCGCCCCCGGACCGAAGCAGCGCACCCCCGCCCCCGGACCGAGGCCCCACACCCCCGCCCCCGGACCGAGGCAGCGCGCACCTGCCCACGGACCGAGGCCGAGGACACCTCCCGGGCCCGAGGTAGCGCCTGGCCTCCCGAGCGACGAAGATGCGACCTCGGTCGCTGCCGTGACCATGACGCACGACCGCGAGGGCGAGCGCAACCGCGAGCGGGGCGGTGCGACGCCGCACCCGCGCGACGGGAGGACGAGCACGATGGAGCACGAGTTCGACCACGTCCTCAAGGACGGCAGCGTCGTCCACATCCGGCGCATCCGCCCCGACGACAAGGCCCGGTTGCTCGGCATGTGGGGCCGCACGAGCGCCGAGTCGCGCCGGCTGCGCTTCCACGGACCCTTCAACATGGACGAGTCGAACGTCCACCGCTTCACCGACCTCGACCCGACCCTGCAGTACGCCGTGGTCGCGACCCGTGGGCGCGGGGAGCGCGAGCGCATCATCGGCGTGGCCCGCTACGAGCGCGACCCCGACCAGCCCGACCACGCGGAGTTCGCGGCCCTGGTCGAGGACGGCGCCCAGGGGCGCGGCATCGGGACGGTGCTCGTGCGCCAGGTCGCGCTCGCCGCCGAGGCCGCCGGGATCCGCAAGCTCGCCGGCGACATCCTCGCCGACAACGTCGCGATGCTGAACCTGGTCCGAGAGCTCGGGCTCGAGTACTCCGCCGGACACGAGGGCGGGGTCGTGCGCTCCGACCTCGCGACCACGGTCACGCCGCGCTTCCTCGACGCCGTCGCCGCGGAGGAACGCGCCGCCGCCCGCGTCGCGCTGGACCGCTTCCTCCGGCCGGAGAAGGTCGCGGTCGTCGGCGCGTCGCGGGACCGCACCACCATCGGCGGGATGCTGCTCGACCACCTGCGTCAGTCGGACTTCAGCGGGGTCGTCTACCCGGTCAACAGCAACGCCGCCTACGTGCAGGGCATGGCCGCCTATCGACGCCTGGCCGAGTGCCCGCAGGTCCCCGACCTCGCGGTCGTGTGCGTGCCGGCGAGGTTCGTACCGGACGTGGTCGACGAGGCCGCGGAGATCGGCGTCAAGGCCGTGTGCATCATCTCCTCCGGCTTCGCGGAGATCGGCGGCGAGGGCACCGCCCGGCAGGAGGCGATCATCGACCGCGCGAGCCAGGTCGGCATGCGCATCGTCGGCCCGAACTGCATGGGCGTGCTGAACGCGAACGCGGACATGCGCATGAACGCGACCTTCTCGCCCGTGCTGCCCCGGCCCGGGAAGGTGTCGATGTCATCGCAGTCCGGGGCGCTCGGGCTCGCGGTGCTCGAGCACGTCGAGTCCCTCGGGCTCGGGATCTCCACCTTCGTCTCGGTGGGGAACAAGGCGGACGTGTCCGGCAACGACCTGTTGCTCTACTGGGAGGAGGACCCGGACACCGACGTGATCCTGATGTACCTCGAGTCCTTCGGGAACCCTCGGAAGTTCTCCCGCATCGCCCGGCGCATCTCGCGCACGAAGCCGATCGTGGCGGTCAAGTCCGGGCGGTCCACCGCGGGTCGGCGCGCCGCGTCCTCCCACACCGCCGCCCTGGCGGTCGGCGACGACGCCGTCGAGGCACTGCTCTCCCAGGCGGGGGTGATCCGCACCAAGACGCTCGAGGAGATGTTCGACTGCGCGGCCCTGCTGTCCTCCCCCGGGACCTGGCCCGCCGGCCGCAACGTCGCCGTCATCACCAACGCCGGCGGCCCCGGGATCCTCGCCGCCGACGCGCTCGCCGCCAACAACCTCGAGGTGCCGAGGTTGTCGGACCGCACCGTCGAGGTGCTCCGCGACTTCCTGCCGCCCGAGGCGGGCGTGTCGAACCCGGTCGACATGATCGCTTCAGCGGATCCGGACTCCTTCGGCCGGGCCGTGCGCATCCTCGGCAACGCGGACGAGATCGACGTGGTGTTCGTGATCTTCATCCCCACCGCCGCCGCCGACACAGGCGCCTTCGCCGAGGCCCTGGTCGCGGCCCGGCGGGACCTCCCCGACGACACCCCGGTCGTCGCGGTGATCATGACCACCGATGGGGTGCCGACGGCTCTGCGCGAGGCGCGGATCCCGACCTTCTCCTTCCCCGAAGGAGCCGCTCGGGCCATGGGCCGGGTGCGGGTGTGGGCGCGCTGGCGCCGACAGCCGCTCGGCGAGGTGAAGGTCTTCGAGGACGTGGCCCGCGATCGTGCGCGTCGCTACGTGCGTGAGCAGCTCGCAACCTCGACGGCCGAGGACGGCTCGCTGTGGCTGCAGCCGGAGCAGGCGTCGGCGCTGCTCGGCTGCTACGGCATCCCCATCGCCCGCTCCGAGGTGGTGACCTCCGCGGCCGATGCAGTGGCCGTCCAGGAGCGACTCGGAGGGCCGGTGGCCGTCAAGCTCGCCGCGCCGATCCACAAGGCCGACGTGGGTGGCGTAGCGCTCGGGTTGACGGACGCGACCTCGATCGAGCGGGCCATCGACACGATGCGCGAGCAACTCGCCGACCGCGGGTTAGCCGAACACGGGGAGCGCTTCCTTGTCCAGGAGATGGTCGACGAGGGCATCGAGATGGTGGTCGGCGTGACGCACCACCCGGCCTTCGGCCCGCTCGTGCTGACCGGGGCAGGCGGGACGCTGGTGGAGCTGCTCGGCGACGTGAGCCTGCGCATCACCCCGCTGACCACCGTGGACGTGGACGACATGCTCCTGCAGCTGAAGATGGCCCCGCTGCTGAGCGGCTACCGCGGGTCGCCGCCCGCGGACGTCCCGGCGCTCAAGGAGCTGCTGCACCGCGTGGGCGCGATGGTCGAGGACCTGCCGGAGGTGGCGGAGCTCGACCTCAACCCGGTGTTCGTCCGTCCCGAGGGGGGCGGGGTGCTCGCGGTGGACGTGCGCTGCAAGCTGCGGCCGGCGGACTGACGCTCCTGGGGCCGCGGCGTGCGGGGCTCCGACCTGGGTGCACGAGCCATCGGAGGGCTGAGCCCGACGCACCCACATGCCCCGACCCGTCCGGATGGCTCGTCGCGTCGGACGCTCTACGATCGGTCCGACCAACCGTCCAACCGTCCGACCGCCTGACCTCGACCGCCCGGCTGCCCCCGCCCGCCCGGCTGCCCGACCGTCCGACCGCACGACCGCCCGGCTGCCCCCGCCCCACGCCAACGGAGCGCGCGTGACCCGCATCGTCGACCTGCTCCGCGCCGGGCCGACCACCTCGTTCGAGTTCTTCCCGCCGCGGACGGACGAGGGCGAGGCCACCCTCCGGGCCACCCTGCGCGACCTCGAGCCGCTCGGGCCGTCCTTCGTCTCGATCACCTACGGCGCGGGCGGGTCGACCCGGGAGCGCACCCACCGGCTCGTCCTCGACCTCTTGCAGCACACCTCGATGCCGCCGATGGCGCACCTGACATCGGTATCCCACACCCGTGAGGAGCTGCGCGAGATCCTGACCACCTACCGCCGCGAGGGGGTGACCAACGTCCTCGCGCTGCGCGGCGATCCTCCCCGTGATGCCGACCCGGCAGAGGTGTTCTACGCGCTCGAGCACGCGGTGGAGCTGGTGCAGCTGGCCCGGGAGGTCGGCGGGGAGACGTTCACGATCGGTGTCGCCGCGCACCCTGCCGGCCACCCGACAGCTCCGGACCTCGCCACCGACCGCCGCTACCTCGCCGCGAAGCTCGAGCTCGCGGACGTCGCCGTCACGCAGTTCTTCTTCGCTGCGGAGGAGTACGCCCGGCTCGTGGAGGACCTGGCAGGGCTCGGCTGCCAGAAGCCCGTGCTGCCGGGCATCATGCCGATCACGAACATCCGCCAGATCGAGCGGTTCGCTCAGCTGTCGGGCACCGAGGTACCGGTCGCGCTGGCGGACCGGTTCCACGCCCTCGGTGACGACGACGCGGCGGTCCGGGCGCTCGGTATCGAGGTGGCGACCGAGCTGTGCAGGGACCTGCTCGACCTCGGAGCGCCGGGGCTGCACTTCTACACCCTCAACCGGTCGACGGCCACGTGGGAGATCCACCGCAACCTCGGGCTCGGATCGCGGGTCAACTCGCCCTGATCGCCCGGCACCGGGGGCACGAAGGACGCGACGGGCACGAGGGAGGGAGAGCACGCAGGGGGGCGGTCGCTGCGGGGCGTCGGTCACGGCCGTGACCGGTCTGGCCTCCGGCTGGAGCCCTCGATCGGTCGCGCGAACGGCCGCGGCCCCCGCCGGAGCGGGAGCCGCAGGACGGTCAGCGCGACGCCGGGCTCACACGCCGGCGCTGTCGGCGATGACGGGGTCGAGGCTCGCGAAGTTGGCGAGGTAGGAGGCCCGGTCGGACTTGAGGCGATCCACGATCTCCTCGTACTCGCTCAGCCGGTCCTGCCGCTCGTAGAGCTTGCGGGGCTGGAGCAGGTCCTCGTCGTCGAAGCCGGGGAGCTCCGCGGCCACGAGGTAGCCGAAGTCCGGGTCCTCCTCCCAGACGATCGTGCCGTCCACGATGCCCTGCTGGACCGCAGCGGAGTGCCGGATCTTGACCTTGCGGGAGCGCTCGTCACCCTCCGGGCCCCCGACCCGGCCGGTGTTCAGCAGGTACACCTCAAGGTCCGTGGTCGACAGCAGCTCCAGGAACCGGTTGCCCATCGAGGACTCCTCCTCGAACCAGAACGGGTTCGTCCCGGGCACCCTGAGGCTCTTCCCTGCCTCATGTGCCCCACCCGCCGAGGTGCCCTGGGTCTCACCCAGCATGAAGTAGTACGCGGCCTGCTCCGGCTTGAGCTTGGCCACGGCCGGGATGATGTTCTCGTTGCGGTTCAGGATGAACAGGTAGTGCGCCTTCGGCAGCCCCACCGGATCTCGGTGCCGGATGTTGGCCAGGGGGAACGTCACCCGCCCGTTCGCGGTGTAGGAATCATCGAAGAAGTCGACCTTGCCGTCCTCGTCGACCGCTACCGACTCCAGCCATGCATCCGGCCGGGTCGCCCCGCCGTAGATCGTCGGCTCATCGTCCGGATCCAGCCCGTAGGACTTCGCGAAGCACCCGTTCTCGGTCGTGTACACCTCGCCGCCGGGCATCAGGGCGATGAAGTCGTCCTGCACGGGCAGGGACCCCTTGACGTTCCGGAAGGTGGTCGTGGTCTTCCCCGTCCCCGACAAGCCGATGATCAACGCCAGATGCTCGGTCCCATCCGCGGTCTCCGACGCCGGGAAGGTCTTCGCACCCGAGTGCATCGCGAGCCCGCCCAGCTCGAACACCCGCTTGTTCCACATCCGAAGCCCGCCCATCTTCGACTCCCCGAAGTAGTCGGACCCGAACACCCGCGTCGTCCACGTGTCGTAATCCACCAGGATCAGGCACTCTTCATGATGCTCCGGAACCCGCAGCGTCGGCGTGTAGATCACCGTGAAGTCCGGCACCCACGCCTCATCCTTGTCGAAGAACAGCTGCTGCTGCATCGCTGGGATGTTGCTGTGCGCCCTCTCCATGAACAGCCGCGATGCCGTCCGGAACCTTGGGTCCGGCCCGATATACCCCTCGATGAGCACCATGTCCTGCTCAGCGATGTGCGCATCCTGCTTCGCGGCGTACTCCGCCGCCTCAGCCCGCGACATCGTCTGCTTGGCGTTCGGTTCGTCGGACACGATGAACGTCGACGGCGTCAACCGGGCCAGGATCCGCGCCTGGTAGTTCACGTTGCCGAACTCGGTGACCCTGGTCCGGTCCGCAGGCATGAGCTCGAGCACCCACTCACGCAACTGCTCCTGGGACGGGTTCGCCACAACCGAACGGGCACGGGGCAACTCGATGCTCATGGCAGGACGCTCCTCATCGTCGGGTCGGGACCCGACCGCCGCAGCTCACCACGGAGCCCCGGATCCCTCGCCTCCAACCTAGCCAGGGGCCGGTGCGGGACCGGCGTCGGCGCGGACACCGCCGGCTCCGCCACGCGCGCCTGAGCGCCGCAGCGGCCCACCGGATCGCTCAGCCGCAGAACGAGACTCCGGAAGGACACCGGTCCTCCCGGCGTACAACGTGACCGTGGCACCCCCGAAAGGACGCTGGCGCTCCCGGCGTACTACGTGGTGATGCACCTCAGAAAGGACACCGGCCTTCCCGGGTGTACAACGGGCTATGGGTACCGATAAGACGACGTGTTACCGTCGGCAGGTAACAACCGGATCCGACGACAAGCGTCGACCGATCGCGGGGGGAACGACCTCACAAGGAACGCTCTATGGCACGCAAGATGAGCGATGAACACAAGGCCGCCCTCGCCAAAGGACGTGAGCAGGGGCGCAAGGTGCGGGACTACCTCGCAGCGCTCGAACAGGAACGCCGACCGGGTCGCCAGATGGACCGCGGAACGATCGAGGCGAAGCTGCCGGAGATCCAGGCGAAGATCGATGAGGAGCCGGATCCCGCCAAGCGAGTGGAGCTGATCCAGAAGCGCCTCGACCTCGAAGAGCGCCTGGTCGAACTCGGCGAGGCACCGGACATGGAGGCCCTGGAGCAGGGGTTCATCGAGGCCGCCAAGGAGTACTCGGAACGGAAGGGGATCAGCTACCCGGCGTGGCGTGAAGCCGGCGTCCCGGCGGCGGTCCTCAAGCAGGCCGGGATCCCGCGGACGCGCCGAACCACCTGACCCCGGGTGTCCGCACGCGCGCGGGCGGGGCTGGTGGAAGGACCGTCAGCCTCACCGCCCGGCGCTGACACGCCCGGACCGACCCCGGCACCGCTCAGCCGGCAGCCACGAGCGAGGGCCTGCGCTCCACCGCATCGCGAGCGCCGCTGGCGCAGTCGCGGAAGGCCTCGTCGAACCTCGCCGCCTCCCGCCGGTGCAACTCCAGCGCCTCCGGATGGTGGATGATCGCCTCGACGACCTCGAACTGCTGGTAGAGGTCGCCGGCGAAGGCGCGACGGCGTCGCTCGACCGCACCACGCAAGGCTCCCACGACCTGCTCGACCTGCTGGTCCACGTCACGCAGCATCGTCGCCGCGATCTCGTCGAGCCGGCCTTCGATCTGTGCCCGCGCCTGCTCGAGCGTGCGGTGCCCACCGACCAGGCTCGCGAGCTTCCAGCCGACCAGCGCGCCGCCGAGCAGCCCGAGCGGGCCGAGCATCGCGCCCGCCGCCACGAGGGCCACGCCGCCACCGGAGAGCCCACCGACCAAGGCCGAGGTCCGGGAGGCCGCCGCGGATCGACGCTCCGCAGCCTGCAGCTGCTGGAGCTGGTCAGGGGTGACCAGCAGCGCGTGCGAGGACAGCCGGATGCTCGGCAGGTTCGGGGCGAGGTCGGTCATGACCGACTCGAAGCGCTCCTGGAGCTGCTGCTGGAGTCGCTCGGCGATCTGCCCGAACCCCTCGCTGAACTGGCGGCCGGCGAGCTCACCCGCCACCTCGAGCTGACGCCGGAACCGGGACGCGAACTGCTCGAGCTCCTCGAGCGTCTCGAGCTTCGCTAGGTCCTTCTTCGCCCGGGTGAAGGGCTGGAGCACGAGCCCACGGATCCGCAGGTGCAGCGGGGAGACCTCGGTCAGCGCCTTGGACACCGACGCGTCGAAACGGCGCTCGAGATCGAGGATGTCCCGGTCGAGCTGCTGTCGGAACCCCTGGAGCTGCTCGGGGTCCTCCAGCAGCTGCTGTCGGACCTGGACCTCAGCGCGGGCGAGCTCGGCGATGTGCGCGATGCGCTCCGCCGCCTCGTTCAGCACCTGCTTGCCGGCGTGGTCGGACAGGTAGTTCTCGATGTCGCGCAGCAGCCGGTCGGCACCGGAGCGCTTCCACAGGTCGATGTCGTCGTTCTGGCGGGCCTGCCAGGCCTCCAACGCGCACACCGGATAGACGCGCACCTCGCCGGTCCGCCCGGCCCTGCGGGTCGCCTCGACGATGCGCATCCCGACGTACTCGAGCACCTGCTGGCGGGTCGTCACGTCGTGGAAGTGCTGCGGGTACATGTTGCAGACCAGGAAGGTCTTCTTCAGATCCCGCGCGACCACCTGCTCGAGGAAGGCGAGCTCGGTGGCACCGACGGTCGGCGGGGACAGGAACAACACGACGCCCGCGTCGACGATGTCGAGCTCCTGCAGCGTGCGTTCGGTGTAGACATCGTCGGCTTCGGCGTCATCCAGCCCCGGGGTGTCGATGAGCCGCGTGCCGTTGCGCAGGAAGCTGACCGGGACCTGCTGCTCGACGAAGGTCACGCCGAGGTGGTTCATGGGGTTGGACTTCTGCGAGGTGTACTCGTGGACGTCCTCGACCGCGACGTGCTTGCGGCTGCCGTCGGCGAAGTGCACCGCAGCCTCCGGGTGCTCACCGTAGGAGACGTACACCGGCACGGCGGTCTCCGGGGTCACGTGCATCGACGACACCTCGCGACCGATGAGGCCGTTCAGCAGGGTGGACTTGCCACGCTTGATCAACCCGAAGACGCCGACCGTGAACTCGGTGAGCTCGAGGTCATGGCGGACATGGGACAGCTCCCCGGCGATCAGCGAGTCCGCCTCCTCGGTGCCCTCGACGGCGAGGGCCCGGCGTTCCTGGAAGCGGGACCACACATCCTCGACGGCGGCCAGGGAGGAGAGCAGAGCATCACGCTCCACATCGAAGCTGTCGAGGAACTCGGCCACGGCGCGTCCACCCTCCGACGCCGACGGATCTGGGCGTCGTCGAGAGCATCGACATCACCGCCCGCGGTCTTTAGTCCTCAGGCGTCGGCCACCCAACGTCCTCCTGCGTCGAGGTGGAGCTCCCCACGCTGCTCGAGCATCGCGACCGCGGCGGAGAGCGACGCGGCCGCGGCGGGCCAGACCCGACGGTCGACGTCGGCGTACAGCCGCGCCACGAGCTCCTCGAGCGTGGCCGGCCCGGTCGCCAGGGCGTGACGCACCTGTTCCTCGCGGAACCGGCGGTGGTCGAGGTAGAACCTCAGCACCGCGGTGGGGTCCTCGCTCAGCGACGGACCGTGGCCGGGGTGCAGCGCCGCCGGACCGAGGTCGAGCACCCGCCGCAGCGAGGCGAGGTAGGCGGCGAGGTCACCGTCGGGGTGGGCGACGACGCTGGTGCCGCGGCCCAGCACGTGGTCACCGGTCAGCACCGCCCCGGACCCGAGCCGGAGCGCCACGTGGTCCGCGGTATGCCCGGGGGTGTCGAGCACGCGCACCTCGAGGCCGGCCACCTCGATGCGCGCCCCGTCGGCGAGCACCCGGCCGAAGCTGGCGAGGGTGGGCGAGCGGGCGAGCACCTCGCAGCCGTGGTCGGCGGCCCACGCGCCGGCCGCCTCGGCATGGTCGAGGTGGTGGTGGGTCAGCACGATCCCTCGCACCTCGGCGTCGAGGTCGGCGAGCACGGCACGGACCCGGTCGTGGTGGCCACCGTCCGCCGGCCCGGGGTCGACCACGAGCGCCTCACCGGTGCCGGACAACCCGAGGACGTAGGTGTTCGTGCCGTCCAGCGTCATCGGCGAGGGGTTCGGGGCGAGCACGCGGATCACCCCCTCCTCGACCACCTCGACGTCGGGCATGGCCCCGAGGGCCGGCAGCGCCCAGTCGGCGCGCGGATCGCGCGGGGGCACGGGGGCGGGCGCTCCCTCGCCCTCGGCACGCGCCGCATCGCCCGGCGGGACCATCGCGGGATGCTCAGCCGGCCGCGGCGATGCGAGCGCGCCAGCCGGCCAGCCACTCGGCCGCGTCCCGGTAGGCGGCGTCGTCGGCCTGGATGCGCTCGGCCTCGTCGGTCCGGCGGGCGCCGGATCGGCGGTAGGAGCCGAGCAGCTTGATGTCCCGATGGGTGCGCTTGACCGCGGCGAGCGCGTCCCCGACCCGCTCGTCAGCGAGGTGGCCCTCGACGTCGAGGAAGAAGCAGTACTCGCCGAGCTCGTCCTTGGTGGGGCGGGACTCGATCTTGGTGAGGTTGAGGTCGCGTTCGGCGAAGATCTCCAGCAGCTGCAGCAGCGCGCCCGGCTTGTTCGTGTCGATGAACACCACCATCGAGGTCTTGTCCCACCCCGTCGGGGCGGGCACCTCGGTGCCGACGAGCACGAAGCGGGTCAGGTTGCGGGGGCTGTCGGCGATGTCGCGCGCGAGGACATCGAGGCCGTAGCGCTCGGCGGCGAGCGGGTTGGCGATGGCGAGATGGCCCGGCCCGCGTTCGGCGACCAGTTCCGCCGCACGGGCGGTGGAAGCGACCGGGACCTGCTCGACGCCGGGAAGGGTCGCGGAGAGCCACCGGCGTGTGGCGGCGAGCGCCACGGGGTGGGAGGTGACCTGCTCGAGCGCCTCGAGGTTGGTCCCGGCGACCGCGGCAGCGACCAGCGTGACCGGCAGCTCGAGCTCGCCGTGGATCAGCAACGGCGTCTCGAAGGCGAGCGCGTCCAGGGTGGCGGTGACCGAGCCCTCCAGGGTGTTCTCGATCGGGACGACGCCGCGGCCGGCGCGGCCCTCCTCGACCGCCCGCAGGACCTCGCCGATGTCGGCGCAGGCCAGCAGCGTCGCGTCGTCGCTCGCGCCGGTGATCAGACGCGCGGCCGTCTCGGTGAAGGTGCCCTGGGGTCCCAGGAAGGCGACGAGGTCGCGCGGATCAGGGCCGTGGGGATCCACCTCGCGGGCAGCGGCATCGTCGGGGCCGGGGTGGTCGGTCACGAGGCCCTCCGGCGCCGGCGACCGCCAGGGGTAGGCGAGGTCGCCGGGCGACCAGCCATCGCTGCGTCGATGGCCTCGACCTCCTCGGCGCTGAGGTTCTGGTCGCTGCCGCCACCGCTGACGCTCTTGGCGTAGGAGCGGGTCTCGGAGCGGCCGTTGATGGCCGAGACGACCAGGCCGTTGCCCCCCTCGTCCAGGAGAGCAGCCGAGAACGACAGCGCCCCGCCCATGTCCTCGAAGGCGTCGTACCGGACCACGGCGACCCGAGACACGGTGCCCGCGAGCAGGACCCGCAGCTCGTCGGCGCGGATCTGCAGCCGCCGGACGTCACCGTCGACCCTGGCGAGGTGCTCGCGCTGCTCACCCACGACCTCGAGCAGGTCGCGTTCCGCCCCCGCGAAGGCGCGCTGCTGCGCTCGCCGCAGCACCCGCAGACGCAGCGCCAGGACCACCACGACGACCGCGAGGACCCCGGCGAGCGAGGTCGCGATGACGGCCAGGAGAGCGACGAGCGATGCGTCCAGTTCCACCGTGGATCCTTCGGGCTGCCGGCGATCCCGGCGGCGTTCCATCCTACCGAGGTCACGCGTCCCTCCGGCGGCAACAGAGGCGCAGGACCCGGCGCGTCCGATCGCGTGCGGCACGATGCAGCCGGATCAGATCGTGCGGTCAACGCACGCATAGTTGCGTTCCTCACGGCGACGATGCTCGTGAACCTGGTCGCAAGGTCGGGCACTTGGCGTCCAGGCACCGTTCACGGACAAACACGCCGCCCTTCGACGTCCTCAAGCCGCCGGTTTGGGGTCCTCGGGCCTCCGATCCGGGGACCGCAGGCCGGCGAACCCTTCCTGTCCCCGCACCCCTCAATCGTTCGCGGAGGAACCACCCATGAAGAAGAAGCTGTACGCAGCCATCGCGGCTGCCGCCCTCGCGGTCATCCCCGCGACGGCCGCATCCGGTCAGGACGCCGAGATGGCGCAGGTCACCGTCGTGCACGGTGTCCCCGGCCTCGACGGTGTGTCCATCCTGGCCGGCGAGGACGTGCTCGCCGGACTGAGCGGGCTCGACTTCCTCGACAACGCCACCATCGAGGTGCCGGCCGGCACCTACCCGATCGCCGTCTCCGGCTCGGACTCCCCCGACGACATCGCGCTCGGTCCCCTCGACCTCACCTTCGAGGCGGGGATGGCGTACGCCGTCGTCGCACACCTCGACGAGGCCGGTGAGCCGACCGCGAGCCAGTTCACGATCAACAACGCCGAGGGCGTGTCCGCCTTCCACACCGCTGCCTTCCCGGCGGTCGCGGTCGTCGCCGGAGGCGAGATCCAGGCGGATGACCTGACCAACGGCAACGCCGCGCAGCTCGACCTCGACGCGGGTACCGAACTTCCGGGCGTCGGCGTCGCCGCCGCAGGGGACACCGAGCTCGCCCTCGAGGCCGGGGACCTGACCATCCCTGAGGGTCAGCGCATCCTCGCCTTCGCCGTCGGTACCCCCGACGACGAGTCGCTGCAGCTGCTCCCGATCACCATCGACCTGGTCGACATGGCCGCGCCGGGTGGCGTGCCGGCCGGTTCCGGTGGCCTGCTCGAGACCGGTCTGCCGATGTGGGTCGCCGCGCTGATGGTGCTCGGCGCCCTGGGTATCGCCGTCCCGACTGTCGCCGCAAGCCGTCGCAGCTGAGACGTCACCTCGCAGCACACGGAGGGGACCTTCGGGTCCCCTCCGTCGCGTTCTCCACGACTGGCCCGGGACGCGACCGAACCCCGCGCGTCACCGGGCCGAACCTCTCATGCCGCGCGTGTTGCGATCGTCGACACACCACCTCGTCGTGAACGTTCGCCCGACCACCTCGTGCCAGGAGCCGTTGTGAACCGCCTGTCGCTCGCCTCGATGACCGTGGGTGCAGCGCTCCTGCTCGGCGCGCCGCTCGCCTGGCAGGCGAGCCAGCCGAGCGACGAGGTCGGGGAGGTCCCGAACCCCTCGTCCTCGCCGGACGTGGCCGACCGTGAGGTGATCACCGCCGTCCCTCCGGACGAGGAGCCCTCCAACCCGGGTGGAGGCTCCGCAGGCGGGGACGCGCGTGCGACCGCCCGTGAGGCCTCCCCTCCCCAGCCGCCCCCCGCGCCTGAGCCACCGCGAGGGCTCCGACTGCCGAGCCTCGACGTCGACGCTCCCGTGGTGGACGTCGGCCTCGAGGAGTCCGGGAGCATGGAGATCCCCGACGACATCACCACCGTCGGGTGGTACGAGCTCGGGGTCGAGCCGGGCGCCGCGGCGGGTACGGCGGTCATCTCCGGCCACGTCGACAGCCGCGAGCAGGGCCGGGGCGCCCTGTGGGACCTGCGCACGATGGATGTCGACGACCCCATCGAGGTGGAGCACGCCGACGGCACGGTCAGTGAGTGGCGGGTCGTCGCCCGGCGCAGCTACCCGAAGGAGGAGCTCCCGATCGGCGACATCTTCACGCGCTTCGGCGACCCCCGCCTCGCGCTGATCACCTGCGACGGCGAGTTCGATCCGGTCACCCGCCAGTACGCGGACAACGTCGTCGTCTACGCCGTCCCGGCGGGGAACTGATCCGATGGCGGCAGCCGTCGGGCCGTTCCTGCCAGGGCTAGGCTCCGCTGCGACGGCAGGAGGTGCCGGGTGCGCCGTCGGACCCTGAAGGGCTCGTTCGCAGCCTTCCTCCTCGCCGTCCCCTTCGCCGCGGGATGCGCCGCCACGGCCGCACCTGACACCCAGGCACCCGCGGTCGAGCCGGCGACGCCCAGCGAGGCTTCACCGGGCGACGCGAGCGAGGAGGAGCCCCGACCCGACCCTGCACCCGAGCCTGAGCCCTCGCCTGAACACGATGCGGAGCCCGACCCCGAGCCGGCCCCCGAACCTGAGCCGGCCCCCGACCCCGAGCCGGCCCCCGAGCCTGAGCCTGAGCCGGCACCGGAGGTGGTCGCAGACCCGGTCCGCGTCAGCCTCCCCCGGCTCGGCGTCGACGCCCCGCTGGACGCGGTCGGGCTGGACCCCGACGGGTCGATGGAGATCCCCCACGACGTCCAGCGCGTCGGCTGGTACTCGCTCGGCGTGACACCCGGGCAACCGCGCGGGACCGCGGTGCTCAGCGGCCATGTGGACGACCGGGAGCAGGG
>JBKHDS010000015.1:0-16028 GCA_046541215.1 Nitriliruptoraceae bacterium | reverse complement strand
GACGACCTTGGCGGGAGGGACGCCGGCGGCGCCGCCCATGAGCGTGCCGGAGCCGTCATGCGCCGTAGACAGCGAGGCCGCGCCGATGATCGCCGCGGCCCGCCCGGCGACCTCCGACATGGGCGCGAGCAGCGGCAGCCCGTGGGCGTCGGTGAGCGTCTCGTAGGCGTAGGCGGCGACCCCGCTCGCCACCAGCGCGTCGGTGAGCGCCGGCTCGGCGGCGAGGTGGAGGTAGCCGAACAAGGTCAGGTCGTCGCGGAGGTAGCGGTACTCGCTCGGCTGCGGCTCCTTGACCTTGACGACCACGTCGCAGGCCCAGACGTCCTCGGGGTCCTCCAGCACGTCGGCGCCGGCGGCGACGTAGTCGTGGTCGGCGAACCCGGCGCCCTGCCCCGCTGCGGCCTGCACCGCGACCCGGTGGCCGCGCTCGACCAGCAGGTGCGCCGCGGACGGGGTCAACGCGACGCGCCGCTCCAGGTCCTTCACCTCCGCCGGCACCCCGACCCGCACGCTCGCCATGGTGGATCCTCCCGTGATCGGCCGTGGCTGCTCTCCCCGGTGTCCACCCTACGAGATGGCGGCGCGCGAGGTCACGGTCAGCCGAGCAGCGGCGCGAGCGGGCCGAGCAGCGTGGCCGAGGGAAGGTCCGTGAGCTCGTCCAGGCCGAGCCGGTCGACCACCACCGCCAGTCCCAGCGAGATGGCGTTGAACACCGCGTGGCCGAGGATGGGGACCATGAGGTTGCCGGTGAGGTGGTAGGCGAGCGCGAGCAGCAGCCCGACCGTGAACAGGCCGAGCAGCGCCACCGGCTGCGACGCCACCACCTCGATGTGGATCACGGAGAAGATCGCCGAGGACACCACCAGCCCGACGCCGAGGTTGAGCCGGTCGGCCATCGCGCGGAACAGCACCCCGCGGAAGACGACCTCCTCGGTCAGGGGGGCGATCACGACCGCGAGGATCACGACGAGGAGCAGCGGGAGGCCACCGCTGAGGGCGTCCTCGAGGAGCTGCTGCTCGACCGGCTCCTGCACCCCGGTGAGTAGGACCGCGATGGCATTGAGGGTGTAGGACGCGATGGCGGCGACCACGCCCGAGCCCAGGCCGATCGCGACCATCGTGCCGGTCGTGCGGGTCGGGCCGAGCAGCCGCCGGTAGGGGCGGCCCGCGGCGAGCAGCGGCAGCAGCGAGATACCGAACACCCCGAGCTGGAGCACCAGCTGCACGAGCAGGTTCACCACGAGCATCGACGTCGACACCTCGCCCCCGCCGGAGAGCAGCTCGTCCAGCCCCCCGGCGGCCAGCGCGAGACCGACGACCACGAGGTTCGGAGCCATGAAGAGCACGACCACGAAGGTGGCGATCCACAGGCCGTAGGGCGAGGGCACCTGGCTGAGGGGCGTGCGCGTGCGGGTGCGTACGTGTCCGGCCGGCGGCCCCGATGCCGACCCGCCACCCGTCGGCCAGGACGATCCACCCGGCGGTGGCCCGGCCGGCGGCCAGGGCGTTCCGGCCGGCGGCTGCCCGCCAGGCGGCGGGGTGCCGCCGGCTGGCGGGGGCGGGGGCGGTGGGGGCGGCATCGAGCTCACGGGCGGCTCCGGGTGGTCGCACGCAGGACGGTCAGGACCAGCACGCCCCCACCGACGACCACCAGGACGGCGAGCGCGAGGAGGACGGGGGCGGACAGGATGCCCGATGCGCCGGCGGATGGCAGCCGGTCCCCTCCCGATGCCGGCACCGCCGAGGTGTCGACCACCACCTCGACGCCGGTGCCGTCGCGCTGCCCGGCCGCGTCCTCCCCCACGAGCCTCACCCGGTAGGTCCCCGGCTCGACCGGCGCACCGGCATCGTCGACCAGCCGCCAGGTCGCCGCGTGCGTGCCCGGTGCCACGAGCCCCACCTCGCGCTCCAGCACCGGCGTGCCCGCCGCGTCGGTCACCTCGAGCTGCAGCAGCGCCGGGACCGCGACGTCGGTCTCCACGGTCACGGCGTCGCCGGCGCCGAGCAGGGCCCCGACCTCGCGGGTCGGCGAGACCACCGCGCCCTCCCCCGCCACGGCCGGCGGGTCCAGCCGCCAGCCCCCCTCCGCCCGGGTCGCGACCCACGGCCCGGTCAGCCGCTCGCGCAGGACGGTGCCGTCGGCGCTCTCGAGCCGCGCCCCGCCGTGGACGACGAGCTGGGCCGCCTCCCGGCGGCCGAGCCCGACCCGCACCGTCGCCGGCAGGTCGTCGGCGACGGCCGGTTCGAGACCGCCGTAGTAGGCGGCGAGGATGGTCCGGTGGTCCTGGCCGGCCGCGGCCCGGCCGCGCGCCCCGTACTGCCCGAGCCCGACCCCGTGGCCCCAGCCGCGCCCGCGCAGCACCACCTCGTCGCCGCTGACGTCGACGGTGAAGCGGGTCGAGGGCACCGTGGTCGGCAGCGGCCGCAGGCCGTCGGCGCGCCGGCTCGGGTAGCGGTCCGGGAAGCGCGCCGGGGCGAGCTGGTTGAGGAAGTCGCGGACCGCGAGCGGGCTGACCTCCACCTCGGTGCCGTCCTCGCCGCGGAACCGCAGCACCGCGTCGAGGTCGTCGATCGCGCCGGTGCGTTCCACCTCGGCGACCGGGACGACGGCCGAGAGCCGCTCGCCCTCCGCGAGCAGGACGTCGAAGTCCGCCCGGTCGAAGCGGACCTCCCACCGGTGGTAGGGAGAGGCCGCGTCGAAGGGATCGTCGATCGCGACGAGGTAGGGGCGGGCGCCGGTGGCGGGGAACACCTCCTCGTTCGCGTAGGTCCGCCCGCCGGAGGTGGAGAAGTAGCGGGCGAGGATGGGGGCACCGTCGCTATCGCGCAGCACCTGCCCCGTGGTCGCGGCGACCGCGTCCGCCCAGCGCTGCCCGCCGTCGAGCACCACCTCGGCGCCCCGGTAGACCTGACAGGCCGTGCTCGCGCAGATGTCGTAGCCGGCGTGCGCGCCGTTGCGGGCCGACCACCACGCGTAGGTGCGGGCCGCCACCGCCTGCGCCTCGAGCGCCGCGACCGGCCACCGGCTCGGCATCTCCGCGACACCCTCGAGGTAGCGCTCCAGGGGCAGCGCGTTGACGACCTGGCCGTCGGGCCGCAGCTCGATGGTCCCGTGGTAGCGGGTGCCATCCACCTCGATGAGCACGCCGTCCGCGCCGACGAGCCGCACGGTGTCCGTCGCGGTGATGGGCTCGAGCGCCATGGCGACCGGCTTGGGCGGCAGCACCGACAGCGCGAGGAGCGCGAGCAGCACGACCACCCCGGCCGCACGCGCCGGACCCCTCGCCACATCGCGCAACCGCACGGCCACGCCCGGTGCCGCCAGGGTGTCAGCCGGCACCGGCGGGGTCCTCGATGCGCTCGACGTCCGCCCCCAGGGCGCGCAACCGGGGCAGCAGGTGGGCGTAGCCGCGGTCGATGTGGTGGACGTCGCGGACGATGGTCTCGCCCTCGGCGACGAGGCCGGCCATGACCCCGGCCGCGCCGGCGCGGACGTCCAGCCCCGACAGGGTCGCCCCGTGCAGGCGGACCGGACCGCGGATCAGCGCGTGGTGGCCGTCGAGCTCGATGTCGGCCCCCATGCGCGCGAACTCGTGCACGAAGGAGAAGCGGGACTCGAACACGTTCTCCGTGCACCGGCTCGTGCCGTGGGCCTGGCTGAGCAGGACCATCAGCTGCGGTTGCAGGTCGGTCGGGTAGCCCGGGTAGGGCAGGGTCACGACGTCGACGGCGCACAGCCGGTCAGCCCGCACCCGAAGCGACCCGGCGCCCTCCTCGACGTGGACCCCGGCGGCGCGCAGCTTCAGCAGCGGCAGGGTCAGGTCGGTCGGGCGGACCCGCTCGATGACCACGTCGCCACCGGTGACCGCGGCCATCATCGCGTAGGTGCCGGCCTCGATGCGGTCCGGGCAGGTCTCCCAGGCCACGCCGCGCAGGCGCGGGACCCCCTCGACCTCGAGGGTGGGTCCCCCGATGCGGTCGATGCGGGCGCCCATGGCGACCAGCATGCGGCACAGGTCCTGGATCTCCGGCTCGCGGGCGGCGTTGTCGATCGTGGTCCGGCCCTCGGCGAGCGTCGCCGCCATGAGGAGGTTCTCGGTCGCACCGACCGAGGGGAAGTCGAGCGTGATGACCGCACCGTGGAGCCGGTCGGCCACCACCTCGACGCCGCGGTCGTCGAGGGTGACCTTGGCACCCATCAGCTCGAGCCCGCGCAGGTGCAGGTCGATCGAGCGTGCCCCGATGCGGTCCCCGCCGGGCAGCGCGAGCCGGGCACGCCCGACGCGGCCGACCAGCGGGCCGAGGGTCGCGATCGAGGCCCGGATGCGGGCCACCGCGTCCGCCGGGGCGTGCCAGCGCGGGTCCGCGGCTTGCAGCCGGCACCGCCGCCGCTCCAGGTCGAGGTCGACCGCAACCCCGAGCCCCTCGAGGACCGCCGCCATGACCGGCACGTCCGCGATCGCCGGTACCTCGGTGAGGTCGAGCGGTTCGTCGGTCAGCAACGACGCCGCCATGAGCTTCAGCGCCGAGTTCTTCGCACCCGACAGGCGCACGGTGCCGTGCAGCGGCGTCCCGCCGCGCACCCGGAACGCCTCGGAGCTGGTCATCGCGCGAGCGTACCCAGGGGCCGGGGGGGGCGTACCGTGCACGCTCCGGCCGGGTGGGCGCGCGCAGCCAGACGCCCATGAGCCCGAGGGCGGGACGCCGATCAGCTCGTGTGCGAGACCTCGGTCCCGGTCCCCACCGCGATCCTGAGCTGCTGCTTGCGCAGGGAGATGAGCTGGACCTCGACGTTGCGGACCGTGCCTTCGGCCAGGCGCTTGCGGATGCGCTCCGCCTTGGCGCGCGCACGCTCGACGTCGATGTCGGCGGCGCGTTCGGCGATGTCGGACAGGACGATGACCTTGCCGTCCTCACCGACGAACAGCACCCCCCGGTGGACCGCGATGCGCTCGCGCGTCCCGTCCGCCAGGGTCAGCCGCAGCGGTCCGACGTCGAGTGCCACCAACGCGGGAGCGTGGCCGGGCAGGATGCCGATCTCGCCCTCGACCCCGCGGGCGTACAGCTCCCGGGCCTCGCCCGAGAGCACGCGCGCGTCCGCGGAGACGATCTCGACGTGCATGGTGGCGTCCGACATCAGCTCGCCAGCTCCGCGGCCTTGCGCTGCACGTCGGTCACGTCACCGGCGTAGAGGAAGGCCTGCTCCGGGAGGTCGTCGAGCTCGCCGTCCACGAGCGCCTTGAACCCCTCGATGGTGTCCTTGATCGGGACGTACACGCCGGGGTTACCGGTGAACTGCTCGGCGACGTAGAAGTTCTGCGAGAAGAAGCGCTGGGCCTTGCGTGCCCGGGCGACGACGACCTTGTCCTCCTCGCTGAGCTCGTCGATGCCGAGGATGGCGATGATGTCCTGGAGGTCCTTGTACCGCTGCAGGACCTCCTGCACGCCGGTCGCGACGTCGTAGTGCTCCTGCCCGACCACGGTCGGGTCCAGGATGCGCGAGGTCGAGTCGAGCGGGTCGACGGCCGGGTAGATCCCTAGCGAGGCGATGTCGCGGCTGAGGACGGTCTGGGCGTCGAGGTGGGCGAAGGTGGTGTGCGGCGCCGGGTCGGTGATGTCGTCGGCGGGGACGTACACCGCCTGCAGGGAGGTGATCGAGCGGCCCTTCGTCGAGGTGATGCGCTCCTGGAGCTGGCCCATCTCGTTGGTCAGGGTCGGCTGGTAGCCCACCGCCGACGGCATCCGACCGAGCAGGGTCGAGACCTCCGAGCCGGCCTGGACGAAGCGGAAGACGTTGTCGATGAACAGCAGGACGTCCTGACGCATCTCGTCGCGGAAGTACTCCGCCATGGTGAGCGCGGACAGGGCGACACGCAGCCGGACCCCCGGTGGCTCGTCCATCTGGCCGTAGACCAGCGCAGCCTTCTCGAGGACGCCGGACTCCTCCATCTCGAGCTTGAGGTCGGTGCCCTCACGCGTGCGCTCCCCCACCCCGGCGAAGACCGACACGCCACCGTGCTGCTGGGCGACGCGGTTGATCATCTCCTGGATGACGACGGTCTTGCCCACGCCTGCGCCACCGAACATCCCGATCTTGCCGCCCTGCACGTAGGGCTCGATGAGGTCGATGATCTTGATGCCGGTCTCGAACATCACCGACTGGGGCTCGAGCTCGTCGAAGGGCGGCGGCTCGCGGTGGATCGGCCAGCGGGTGTCGGCCTGGATCGCCGAGGCGTCCACGTCGAGCGGCTCACCGAGCACGTTGTAGATGTGCCCGAGGATGCCGGGGCCCACCGGAACGGTGATGGGGCTGCCGGTGTTGGTCACGGTCGCGCCGCGCACCACACCGTCGGTGGGCTGCATGCAGATGGCGCGGACGCGTCGGTCCCCGAGGTGCTGCGCCACCTCGGCGGTGATGGTCACCCGCTCGCCCTGCCCCTCGCGATCGAAGGTCAGCGCGGTGTTGATGTCGGGCAGGTCCCCGGGCGGGAACTCCACGTCGACGACCGGGCCGATGACGCGGATGATGCGGCCGTCGGCGGATGCGGTGGCCATGGTCGGCTCCTTGGGGCGTGCGACCCGCCGGGCGTCAACACCGGCGGTGCTCGTGGTGCGGTCTGGGGTGGGCTTGGGCAACAGCTGGGGCGAGGAAGGGGGGCGTGGAGCGGTGCGGGTCTCGGTCAGTGGTTGAGCGCCTCGGCACCACCGACGATCTCGGTGATCTCGGTGGTGATCTGCTCCTGCCGGGCCTGGTTCATGATCCGTGACAGGTTGGCCGCGACCTCCTTGGCGTTGTCGGTGGCGGCCTTCATCGCGCGCTGCCGGCTCGCGTGCTCCGAGGCGGAGGACTCGAGCAGGCCGTGGAAGACCTTCGCCTCCACGTAGCGCGGGATCAGGCTGTCGAGCAGCGAGGCCCGGTCCGGCTCGAAGATGAACTCCGGATCGATGTGCTGCCCGTCCCCCTCGAACTCCGCGGGCTTGACCGGGAGCAGCTCCATACGGACCGGGGACTGGGTCAACGAGGTCTTGAAGGCGGTATAGACCAGCCAGACCCGGTCCAGCTCAGCGTCGCGGTAGCGGGACATCACGGTCTCGGCGACGTCACCAGCGTCATCGATCTGGGGGGTGTCCGCCACCCCCTCCCACACCTCGGTCGGGCGCCGACCGCGGTAGGCGAAGTAGGCCGCGCCCTTCTTGCCGACGGTGTAGAGGTCGACCTGGCGGCCCGCGGCCTCCTCCTCGGCGATGGTGCGCTCGGCGGCCTTGAGCACGTTGGCGTTGTACGCGCCGGCGAGCCCGCGATCGGAGGTGTTGACGATGACGGCGACGCGCTCGACCTCGCGTTCGATGAGCAGGGGGTGCTCGCGGACCTCGTGGGAGACGGCCAGGCCGCGGATGATGTCGTGGATGCCCTCGGCGTACGGGCGGGCCGCGCGCACCCGAGCCTGCGCCCTCAGGATGCGCGAGGCCGCGATCATCTCCATGGCACGGGTGATCTTCTGCGTGCTCTGGACCGACTTGATCCGTCGCTTGAGCTGCCGGATCTGGCCGCTACCTGCCACGACTTCCTCCTCGGGAGCGGATCACCGCTCGGTGCGGTGCGGGGCCGCGACCCCGCACCTGGTGCTCACTCGACGGTCTCGCTGGTGGAGGACATCGCCTCCCAGGACTCGCTGCGTTCCTCCACCACCTCGACGTGGGAGGGAGTGAAGGTCGCGGCGAAGTCGGCGATGGCGCCGCGCAGCTGCTGGTTGAGCTCGTCCGACAGCTTCTCGGTGGACAGCTCACGGAGCATCCCGGCGTGGCGCTCCTGGAGGAAGGTGTGCAGCTCCTCCTCGAAGCGGCGCACATCGACGACCGGGACCTCGTCGAGCACCCCGGAGGTGACCGCGACGACCGAGGCGACCTGCAGCTCCACCGGCAGCGGCTCGTACTGGGGCTGCTTGAGGATCTCCACGACCCGCTGGCCGCGCGCGATCTGCTGCTGGGAGGCCTTGTCGAGGTCGGAGCCGAACTGCGCGAAGGCCTCGAGCTCACGGTACTGGGCCAGCTCGAGCCGGACGGTGCCGGACACCTTCTTCATGGCCGGACGCTGGGCCGCTCCACCGACCCGGGAGACCGAGATGCCGGCGTTCATGGCCGGCCGGACGCCCTGGTAGAACAGGTCGGTCTCGAGGAAGATCTGCCCGTCGGTGATGGAGATGACGTTGGTCGGGATGAAGGCCGAGACGTCGTTCGCCTTCGTCTCCACGATCGGCAGCGCGGTCATCGACCCGCCGCCGAGCTCCTCGGACAGCTTCGCGGCACGCTCGAGCAACCGGGAGTGGAGGTAGAAGACGTCACCCGGGTAGGCCTCGCGCCCCGGCGGACGACGCAGCAGCAGGGAGAGCTGCCGGTAGGCGTCGGCCTGCTTCGACAGGTCGTCGTAGATGATGAGGGCGTGCTCGCCCTTGTACATCCAGTTCGCGCCGATGGCGGCGCCCGCGTAGGGGGCGATGTACTGGAAGGGCGCCGGTGAGGAGGCCGGGGCGGAGACGACGGTGGTGTACTCCATCGCACCGTGCTGCTCCAGGGTGGCCACCACCTGGGCGATCGTGGAGCCCTTCTGGCCGATGCCGACGTAGATGCACTTGACGGCCTCGTCGGTGCCCCACAGCGGCTTCTGGTTGATGATCGTGTCCACCGCGATGGCGGTCTTGCCGGTCTGGCGGTCACCGATGATCAGCTCGCGCTGGCCGCGACCGATCGGGGTCATGACGTCGATGACCTTGATGCCGGTCTGGAGCGGCTCGTTCACCGGCTGGCGCTCGACGACGCCGGGAGCCTGGACCTCCAGCGCCCGCTGCCCGTCGACCCGGGCCTGCTCGAGCGGCCCCTTGCCGTCGATGGGGCGACCGAGGGGGTCGACCACCCGGCCCAGCATGGCGTCACCGACCGGGACCGACAGGACCCGCTCGGTGCGCCGGACCGCCTGGCCCTCCTGGATGCGCGAGGCGTCGGCGAAGACCGCAGCACCGATGGTGCGCTCGTCGAGGTTCATCGCCATGCCGAACACGCCGTCGCCGAAGTCGAGCAGCTCGTTGGCCAGGGCACCGGGCAGGCCGGAGATGTTGGCGATGCCGTCGCCGGTGTCGATCACCCGCCCGACCTGCTCGGCGGCGAGCCCGGGCTCGTAGCCCTCGAGCATGCGTCGGACGGCGTCGGAGATGTCCTCCGGCCGGAACTGAAGGTCAGCCATCGTGTGCTTCCTCGTCCTCGCCCGCGATCCGGGGCGGTCAGCGGGGGGTGTTGTGTGGGCTCAGAGCCCGACGCGGGTACGGAGCTCGGAGATGCGGCGCAGCAGGGAGCCGTCCAGGACCGTGTCGCCGACGGTGGCGCGCACGCCGCCGACCACCTCGGGGTCGACGACGAAGCGGACGTCGAGCTCCCGGCCGGTGGCGCGCTCGAGAGCGGCCACGAGCGCCGTGCGCCGGGCCTCGTCCAGCTCGACGGCGACCGTGACCTCCGCGATGACGCGACCGGTGTCCGCGAGCTCGCGCATCGCGGCCACGACCGCGCCGAGCTCCCCGGCCCGCTCCGCCGCCAGCAGCATCGCGAGCGTCGTGCGCGTGGCGGGGTGGGCGTTGGCGAGCAGGTCGCCGTCGACGACCGACAGTCGGCGCGCGAGCGGGAGCTGCTGGTCGGTCAGCGTGGACCGCAGCTGCTCGGAGCCGTCCAGCGCGCGGGCCACGGCGTCGAGCTCGCGCTCGACCACGTCGGTGGCACCCTCCGCCTCGGCGACGGCCAGCGCGGCACGGGCGTAGGCGCGGATCTGGTCGTGGTTCACGGTGGGCCTCAGTTCTGGCTCGACAGCTGGGCGATGTACTCGTCGACCAGTGCCTCGTGGGTGGTCGCGTCAAGCTCACGCCCCACGATGCGCGCGGCCAGCTCGACCGACAGCGCACCGACCTGGCTGCGCAGCTCGGACAGGACCCGCTCGCGCTCGGCCGCGACGGCGGCCTCCGCGCGCTCGAGGATCTGCGCAGCCTCGGCCTCGGCACGGGTGCGGGCCTCCGCGCGGAGCGCTTCAGCGGCTTCGCGGGCCTCGGCGACGATCGCGTCCGCCTCGCCGCGGGCCTCGGCGATCGATGCCTCGTAGTCCGCCTTGGACGCCTCGGCCTCCTGCAGCTTGGCGTCCGCCGCCTCCATCTTCCCCTGGATCGCTGCGGACCGCTCCTCGAGGGTCTCGTTCAGCTTCGGGAAGACGAACTTCATCATCCCGAACAGCAGGATGAGGAAGGCGACCGAGCCCCAGATGAGCTCGGACCAGACGGGCAGCAGTTCGATGCCGCCCGCGCCCTCGGCAGCGGCGAGCACGGTGATCTGGCTCATGATGATCCCTCGCGTCGCGTGGTGGTCGTCAAGGTCGGACTACAGCGCGAAGGCAAGGACGAAGGCCAGCAGCGCGAGGGCCTCGACCACCGCCACGCCGATGAACATCGTGGTGCGGACCATGCCGGCCGCCTCGGGCTGCCGGGCCATGGACTCGATGGCCTTGGCGATCAGCATGCCCAGCCCGATCGCGGGACCGAGCGTGGCCAGGCCGTAGCCGAGAACGTTGATGGAGCCTTCCATGGGTTCCCTCCTGGGAGCGGCACCGCTCGGTACCGCGGGCTGAGATGTGGGTGGTTCCAGGTCGTTGTCACCGGCGGGTGCCGGTCAGTGGTGCGCCTCCATCGAGGAGCTGATGTAGACGGCGGTGAGCATCGTGAAGATGTAGGCCTGCAGCGCGACGATGAAGAGCTCGAAGGCGAACACGATCGGCGACAGCAGCAGCGCGAAGCCACCCACCGCCCAGCCCACCGGCAGGGAGGGCAGGAAGACGTGGATCGTGGACAGCGTGATCACCACGAGGATGTGCCCGGCGACCATGTTCGCGAACAACCGGATCGCCAGGGTGAAGGGCCGCAGGACGAAGTTCGAGAGCAGCTCGATCGGGGTCAGGATGATGTAGAGCGCCTTGGGGACCCCCGGTGGGAACAGCGTCCCGCCGATGTAGTGGCCGAAGCCCTGCTCCTTGATCCCGACCCCGACGTAGACCAGCCAGGACAGCAGGGCCAGGAACAGCGGCCAGGCGATCCGTGAGGTCGGCGGCATCATGAACAGCGGGAACAGCTTCGCGAAGTTGAGCGCGAAGATGCCGACGAAGAAGGTCGTCAGCAGCGGCACGAACCGCACGCCCTTCGGCCCGATGATGTCCATCGCGATGGTGCGGTTGACGTCGACGACCATCTCCAGGAAGGCCTGGAACCGTCCGGGCACGACCTTGGCGTCGCGGGTGCCGAGGTAGAACACCAGCCCGACCGCCGCGCACATGATCCAGGCGATCACGATGGTCCGGTTGACCCCGAGCGGGATCCCGAACAGCTCGAGATCCTCGAACAGGAACGCCGGGAAGTCGAAGAGCGCGTTGATGGGGTCGAGGACGCCCTCGAACTCCCCGCCCCACTCGGCGGCAGCTAGCACGTTGGTCACGGCAGTCAGCTCCGTGTGTCGTGTGCGAGCGCCGACGGCCTCGTGGCCTCGGCGTCGACCCAGAACAGGCGTGGCAGGCGCAGCAGCAGCCGCAGCTCCACCGTCAGCGTGACCGCGATCGCGATCGCGGTGGCTGCAGCGAGGCTACGACCGTGGATCCATGGCGCGTCGCTGAGGGCGAGCAGCACGCCGAGGTAGAGCGGCACCCGCAGCGCGGCAGCGAGCACCTGAAGCCCGATACCCGCCCCGCCGCGGCGGGCCGCGATGACGGCCAGCAGGGCGGTCGAGCTGCCGAACAGCACGCCGACGAGCCCCACGCCGACGAGCGCGCCCAGCACACCCTCGGCACCCGCCACCCAGCCGGCGACCGCGACCACCGGGACGGCGGTCACGACCAGCGCGAGCACGGCGCCGCGCAACAGCGCGAGCTCGTCCTCGGCGCCACGGGTGTCGAGCGGGACCGCGTCCGGGGTCACGCAGCACCCCCGTCCTGGGCCTCAGCTGAGGCGCTCGCGGCGTGCTCGGCGGCATCCATGCGCTGCGACCTCAGCCAGACCAGGTACAGCCCCGCCGCGTAGCCGACGATCGCCCCGATCACCAGCAGCACGGGCCGGGTGCCCAGGGCACGATCGAGCAGCCAGCCGATCCCCGCCCAGACCAGGATCGCGGCGAGCAGGTCGGCCTGCATCAGGTAGGCCTGGTCGATCCCTCGTAGCAGCGACGTCCGGATCGACGCGGGCGCGACCGTCGGCACCGACGCGGGGCGCGTCGGTGCAGGGGTCGATGAGCCGGTCGCGGGCATGCGGCGTGCTCCCGTGGGGTCGCAGGCGGTGCGCAGGATCTGGAAGGGTCCATGTGCCCTAGCGGGCCGGGACGCTAGCAAGGACCCCCGCGGACCGCCAAAGACGGGGGGGCACCACCCGGCGTCGTCTCCACCCTTCGGGCTCATCGCGCCTGCCGCTGTGACCCCGTCTCGGAGGGCTCAGGCACCGGCTCCGAGGTCGGCTGTCGTGGCTCGCGGCTACTGAGCGCCACGAGCACGATGCCGATCGCGCCGGCCACCAGCACCCAGGGCACGAGCCGCTCCACGGGCAGGAAGGACGGGCCCACCGACGCCACCGCCACCACCGCGGACCAGTAGTACAGGATCAGGACCGCGCGCCGGTGGGAGTGCCCGAAGGCGAGCAGCAGGTGGTGGAGGTGGCCTCGGTCGCCCGCGGTGACCGGTCGACGAGCGATGAGCCGCCGCAGCACGGCGAACGCGGTGTCGAGGAAGGGCACCGCCAGCACGAGCACGGGCACGAGCAGCGGGATGGAGCCGACGAAGTCGGTGCTGGTCGGTGCTGCCGTACGACCGACGTGCGACACCATGGCCACGCCGAGCAGCAGCCCGAGCAGCTGGGAGCCGGTGTCACCCATGTAGACCCGCGCCGGGTGCCAGTTGTGTACGAGGAACCCGAGGCTGACCCCCAGCACGATCGCCACGACCAGCGTCGAGGAGGTCGGGATCGCCGGGGTGAGCCCGGCCGGCTGGGACCGCACCGCGAAGGCGAAGAAGGCGATGGCCGCGATCGCGGCCACCCCCGCGGCCAGGCCGTCGAGCCCGTCGATGAGGTTCACCGCGTTGATCATCGCCACGAGCGCCAGCACGGTCAGCACGAGCCCGAGGTCGCCGGACAGGGCCAGCACCCCGAGCCCGGGGACCCAGAAGTGGACCAGCTGGACACCGAAGAGCACCACGCCGAGGGAGGCCACGATCTGGCCGGCGAGCTTGACGGGGGGCGGCAGCGGGCGGATGTCGTCGACGATGCCGACGACGGTGATCACGAGTACCCCGACCAGCAGCGCGACCGGCTCGGAGGTGGCCGCGAACAGCGGTGCGAAGGTCGGCAGCACCGCGGCGAGAGCGAGCGCCAGCAGCGCCCCCACCGCCATCGCGATGCCCCCGAGGGTGGGCACCGCTTCCTCCCGTCGCCGCCACGGTTCGGGCGGCCGGGAGACGACCCCGAAGCGGCGGGCACCCCAGGCGACCAGCGGTGCGAGCACCGCGGTGATGACCGCGGCCAGGACCGCTACCCCGAGGTGATCGACCACCTCAGCTCGCCGTGTCGACGACCACCGGGCCGGCCTCCGGGTAGGCGGGGAACCGGGCGACCAGCTCCCCGATCGCGCCGCGGACCGCCGCACGGTCGTCGTCGGTCCCGGTCAGCGCCCGGTCGAGCAGCCCGGCGACCTCGCCGAGCTCGGCCGGACCCATGCCCTGGGTCGCGACGCAGGAGGCGCCCGCACGGATCCCCGAGGCGATTGCGGGCGGGTTGGTGTCGAAGGGGATCGCGTTCTTGTTGAGCACGATGCCGGCCGCATCCGCGCGGGACTCCGCCTCGGCACCGGTCAGGCCCTTGCTGGTCACGTCCGCGAGGAACAGGTGGGTGTCGGTGCCCCCCGCCACGAGCCGGTAGCCGCGCTCGAGAAGGCCGTCCCCGAGCGCCCGGATGTCGTCGAGGATGCGCTGGGCGTAGGCACCGAAGGCGGGGTCCATCGCCTCCTTGAGGGCGACGGCCTTGGCCGCGATGACGTGCTCGAGCGGGCCGCCCTGGGTCCCCGGGAACACGGCCTTGTCGATGGCCTTGGCCCAGCGCTCGTTGGTCAGGATGATCGCGCCGCGCGGGCCGCGCAGGGTCTTGTGGGTCGTGAAGGTCACGATGTCGCAGTAGGGCACGGGGCTTGGGTGCACGCCACCGGCGACCAGGCCGATGAAGTGGGCGGCGTCGCACAGCAGCGCCGCGTCGACCTCGTCGGCGATGGCGCGGAAGGCCGCGAAGTCCAGCTGCCGGGTGTAGGCGGACCAGCCCGCGATGATCAGCTTCGGCCGGTGCTCGAGCGCGAGCGCCCGCACCTGGTCCATGTCGATCACCTCGGTGTCCTCCCGGACGCCGTAGGACACCACGTCGAACCACCGGCCGGAGAAGTTCAGCTTCATCCCGTGGGTGAGATGCCCCCCGTGGGGCAGCGACATCGCCAGCACCTTCTCGCCTGGCATGACGGTCGCGAAGTAGGCCGCGATGTTCGCCGAGGCACCCGAGTGCGGCTGGACGTTGGCGTGATCCGCACCGAACAGGGCCTTGGCACGGTCGATGGCCAGCTGCTCGAGGGGGTCGATGACCTCCTCACAGCCGCCGTAGTAGCGCCGCCCGGGGTAGCCCTCGGCGTACTTGTTCGTCAGCACCGACCCCTGCGCGGCCAGGACGGCCGGGGAGGCGAAGTTCTCGCTGGCGATCAGTTGCAGCTTCGTGCGCTGGCGGTGCAGCTCGGTGAGCACCCCGTCGGCGACCTCCGGATCGGTCGCGCGCAGCTGGTCGAGGTCGGGCCCCCAGAAGGTCGTCACGCGGTCGCCTCCGTCGGCTTGGACGTGCGTTGGATGCGAGGTTACTGCTCCTCACCGAGCAGCCGAGCCGCCGCGTCGAGCGGATCGACGCGGCCCTCGGCGACGTCCAGCGCGAGCTGGGTCTCGATCGCACCCTCGCGCAGCACCGCAGGACGGGTCCGCGTCAGGTCCACGATCGTGGACACCCCACCGGGGCGCGGCCCGGCATCGAGCACCGCCGCCACGCGCCCCTCGAGCTGGGCGAGCACGGCATCCGCGTCGCGGGGGGCCTCCTGGCCCGCGGCGTTGGCCGCGGTCACCGCCAGCGGCCCGACGCCGCGGATCACCTCGAGGACGTCCTCCTCGAGCGGCATGCGCACCGCGACGGTGCCCTCGCTGAGGCCGATATCCCAGTTGAGGCGCGTCTGGGCATGCAGGACCAGCGTCAGCGGCCCCGGCCAGAAGGCTGCCATGAGGTGCTCCGCCGCCGTCGGGACACCGGTGGCGAGCCCGGCGAGCTGCTTCGGGCTGCGGACGACGACCGGTAGAGGGACGCTGCGGTCGCGCTCCTTGACCGCACGCAGCCGGTCCGTCGCGGGGGCGTCGAAGGCGTGGGCGGCGATGCCGTACACGGTGTCGGTCGGGAGCACCACGACCTCGCCGGCGAGCAGCAGCTCCACCGCCCGCGCGACCGCCTGGTCACGGTCGGCCCGGGCATCGAGCCGCTCGGTCATGCCCACGCTCCCTGGTCCTGGCTGCACGGCGAGGCAGCGTACTGCGACCGCTCGCGGAGCCCGGCCCCGACCGCCTCCCCGCCAGCTCCGCCCGGACGTGGGTGCGTTCGCCCCCGCGTCCCGGCGGCCGGCGCACCCGGGTGCGTCGTCAGGACGTCCAGCGGGGGTCAGGGCGCTCGGCGGGGTCAGGGCGCCCGGGCGAGCAGGACCCGGTCCCGCCCGGCGAGGTCCCGGGCGACCCGGACCTGCTCGAGGCCGGCGGCGCAGGCGCGCTCGCACGCCTGGAGACCGCGGCGGTCGTCGATCTCGACCACCAGCGCACCGCCCGGCGCGAGCCAGTGCGCCGCGCCATCGATGAGGCGGTCGACCACCTCGTGGCCGTCGACCCCGCCGAACAACGCGGCCGCGGGGTCGTG